>JAYSPZ010000133.1:0-7838 GCA_043721815.1 Gammaproteobacteria bacterium
GTGTTCGTCGATTCATCGATGCAATCCATCTGTTTAGGCTGGCCCGAACCGGCCGTATTTCCGCCTTTATCCCTCCAGGTGCCAGTCAATGTCCCAACCAGGGTTTCCATTTGCGCAATCGCGCGCCGAATCAGGGCGCGTTCCTGCTCGGCATCTGCGGCGGGCGGCGCGAAGATCGCGCGAATATCCTGCCACTGCGAGGGCGTTAAGCTGACTTGCTGGTGCCTGCCGCATTCAAAGCCGTAACACACCGTGAACGGTTCCGGCGCACTCCAGGCCGCGCCGCCACCCAGCAACATCATGCACAAACCCGCAACGCGCCTCATGGTGCGGGCTGCCAACCGTCACGCCATGTTTCCAGCGGCAGGATATAAGGCTCCTCTCCGTTGTCCAGAAACCAGGAGTCCACCGCGAAACGCTGATTGTCCGTAGTATCGCGGATCACCGCCGTGGTATGCGGCCAGCCGAAGATGAAAAACCCGCGTGTGACGTGGCCTTCCACCGTATGCCCTTGCAGCAGCCCATCGTGCGCCATCATGGTGAGATATGTGGTGGTATTGGTGGACTCATCTATACAGTCCATCTGCCCCGCTATGCCTACGCCCTTAAAGTTACGCCCCTTGTCATGTGCGGTACCGGTAAGCGTACCGGCCAGTCGCTCCATTTGTGCGACGGCGTGCGCGATGTCTTCGCGTTCCGCTGCGGCATCCTGCGGGGCAGGATTGAATAGGGCGCGCACACTCTGCCAATCCTCTTCGCGTAAGGAAAGCTGCCCCACCTTGCTGCAGGTATGTTCATAACACACGGAAAAATGCGTCGGAGTGGGGTCTCTAATCACTGCGTCGCTGACAAAGGTGTCCGCGTGCGCCGCGCAGAGCAGGCCGAGAAATATCACCCCGCAGTAATTGGACAGGCCAAGCGATTGGCTCAAGCCAGATCGGCCAGCAAGGCGAGCGGATAGCGCCTGCCCGCAAGATAATCGTCGATGCAACGCAACACCATCGGGCTGCGCAGTCTTGCACTGAGGGCGCACAGCTCCGTATGCGTCATCCACAACGCGCGGCAGATACCCGTGTCCAGGCGGCGTTGCGGTTCGTGTCCGTCGACGCTGCCCGCGAAGCAGACACGCAGGTAGGTAGTTGCGCTTGCAGTGTTCGCCCAGCGGTAAATGCCTATTATGGCATGCGGCTGAAAATGCCAGGCGGTTTCTTCCAGAGTCTCGCGCACTACGGCTTCGCCAAGACCTTCACCCTCATCGAGATGCCCGGCAGGCTGGTTGTAAACAAGGCCGCCGTCCCGCTCCTCCTCTACCATCAGAAAACGTCCGTCGCGCTCGACCACTGCGGCTACGGTAACATTGGGTTTCCAGATCATGGCTCGCAATTACCCTGACGTGATGGGCTAAAGATGGTCATAGTCACGCAAGTCCTGTAGTTTAAGTAATTCGGCAAAACTTGACTCTATGGCAAACTGTCCGCAGAATTTTACTATAATGTCACGTTTGGCCTCATGCTTGGCACCAGGGAAGGGGGTTTTATACCGCAGGACAGGCATTACGACCGATTGCCTCAAATCCTATGCGTGGACACGCATGCCCCTTAACCCGCGTTTACATTATAATTAAAAATGAACATTACTCTCATCAGCGCCCTTGCAATCTTGCTCTACCTTATCACGGGAACACTGCTCGGGATCCGCCTCTCGCGCGTCACGACCACTCAATCCAGCAAGCTCGGACTAATCTTCCTGGGGCTGATCGCGGTGCTTCTGCACGGTATCGTGCTGTATCACTGGATCGTCACTCCCGACGGACTGAATCTCGGATTTTTCAATGCCACCTCCCTGATCGCCTGGATCATCGCGCTACTGTTGTTGCTCAGCGCGTTCAGCCAGCCGGTGATTAATCTTGGCATCGTCCTGATGCCACTCGCCGCATTGACCGTGCTGCTCGAAATTATTTTCCCGTCCAATCACCTGCTCTTTATCCACAAAGGTTTTGACGGCCTGGATGCGCACATCCTGATCTCGATACTGGCGGCCGGGCTGATTAGCATCGCGGCCGTGCAGGCCGGACTGCTCGGCATTCAGGACATGCACCTGCATGAGAAGCACCCGGGCGGATTTATCCGCGCATTGCCGCCGCTACAGACCGGCGAAACCCTGCTGTTTCAAATTATCGGTTTAGGGTTTGTCTTGCTCACCTTGGCGCTTATTAGCGGCGCGGTTTTTCTGGAGAACATCTTTGCCCAGCACCTGGTACATAAAACCGCGCTGTCGCTCGTCGCCTGGGTGGTGTTCGGCATTTTGTTATGGGGGCGCTGGCGTTTTGGCTGGCGCGGTCGCACCGCGATACGCTGGACATTAACCGGGTTTTTTGCGCTGATGCTGGCCTACTTTGGCAGCAAGCTGGTGCTGGAAGTCATACTTGGCAAATAAGATCGAAGCCGGGTATTTGCGTCACGGACGCAGGCGCGTTAATTTCACACCTCATCCTCGCGCTCGTGCGGACAACTCTGTTCACCCCTTGAGGAAGCATCTTTTTGGATAATATTCCCATAAGCGTGCTGCTTGGCATACTGGTAATCCTGATTATTCTTGCCGCGTTCTTCGCCGGCTCCGAGACCGGACTACTGACCCTCAATCGTTACCGGTTGCGGCATTTGGTCAAGATCAAACATCGTGGGGCGATGCATGCACAGGCGTTGTTGCAGCACACCGATCGTCTGATCGGCCTGTTGATCCTGGGTAATAATTTTGCCAATAATCTGGCCACTGCCGTGGCTACCGTCATCGGTCTGCAATTAATGGGGGAAGCAGGCGCCGCCATTGCAGTGAGTTTGCTCACCATCGTCGGGACAATATTCACTGACGTAGCGCCTAAGACGCTCGGCGCACTCCACTCGGAGCGAGTCGCCTTTCCAGCCGCCTACGTACTGAGACCGCTACTTAAATTACTCTACCCCCTTGTATGGCTGGTGAGCATCACAGCAAACGCCGTACTGAGGCTGTTCGGCATGTCGCCGGAAAACGCGCAGAAGCACCAGATGAGCAATGAGGAATTGCGCACCATAGTGAACGAGGCCGGCGCCATGGTTCCACGCCGCCATCAGCGCATGCTGCTGAGCATTCTCGATCTGGAAAAGGTCACCGTGGAAGATGTCATGGTGCCGCGCAGTGAGATCATCGGTATTGATCTTACCGATGAGTTGGAACAAATCTTGATGCAATTGACGAACAGCGAGCATACGCGTCTGCTCGTCTATTCGGACGGCATAGAAAATATTTTAGGCATACTGCACATGCGTGATGCCGTGCAACTTATGGCCCACGGTGGCTTCACCAAAGATTCTATCTTGCAGATCATGCGCGACCCTTATTTTGTTCCAGAAGGGACGCCGCTCAACACGCAACTACTCAATTTTCAACGGCAGAAGCAGCGCATTGCCCTGGTGGTCGACGAGTATGGCGACATTCAGGGCTTGGTTGCGCTTGAGGACATCCTGGAAGAGATCGTGGGCCAATTTACCACCGACCCGGCCAGTAACATTCGTGATGTGCACCCTCAGGATGACGGCAGCTATCTGGTGGACGGCAGTGCGACGGTGCGCGACCTCAACCGGATGATGCACTGGAGTCTGCCCACCGATGGCCCCAAGACACTCAATGGCCTAATCATGGAGTATCTTGAAACCATCCCCGAACCCGGCATCAGCCTGAAGCTCGCCGGTTATCCAATCGAGATTATTCAGACCAGAGCCAATGCGGTAAAGATAGCGAAGATTAGTCCTGTCTCAAGCTCCGCTTTAATCGAGAGTAACAATGAGGCACCTTTAACTTAGCGACGGTCATTGCACCGAGCGTAACCACGAGGAGATGCAAATGACCGACCAGCCCATACAGACCGATCCCGATAATGGCGCACCAGGCCATTCCGCTAAACAGCAATCCGACCTTAACATTACAACCGTCGTATACGCCTTACAGGCCGTGAGTTTCATCTTCGTAATCACCTTCATCGTCGCGGTAATCATCAATTATGTGAAAAGAGACGATGTGCGAGGGACCTGGCTGGAATCACACTTTCGCTGGCAGATACGCACGTTTTGGTACGCCCTGCTCTGGTCGATCCTGGGCGGCATTACCTTTTTCCTGATTATCGGTTACTTCATTCTTGTCGCCACCGCCATCTGGCTTATCTACCGCATTGCCAAGGGCTGGCTGCGACTCATTGAAAAAAAATCCATGTACATGTGAGCCTGGCGGCCGCATAGTCCAAGCCTCTTTCTACCCCGCGAAGACCAAGGCCGATGCCTGAACTAAAACTGCATTTTAAGCTGCATTGGCAAATCTTTATCGCGTTAATCCTGGCCGTTTTTATCGGCTCATTGACCGCCAGGGATACCGCGCTTTTTGGCATCAGCTTGTACGGGCTGTTCGACCTCATCGGCACCCTGTTTTTGAACGCCTTAAAGATGCTGGTAGTGCCATTGGTCGCCTCCGCATTGGTATGCGGCATGGCATCGATAGGATCAGGTGCGGCACTGGGTCGGCTCGGCCAAAAGGCGGTGGCGTACTACCTCATCACCACGCTACTCGCCGTGTTGGTGGGCCTGATGATGGTCAATCTGGTCACACCGGGTATCGTCAATGGCCAACCGGCAAAGGCCATCATCGGCCTGAGCGCGGATAGCGCAAGTGTCAGCGCAAATCTGGCGGGCAAAAGCAGCGCGGATTTAGTGCAAATATTTGTGCGCATGGTGCCGGATAATATCGTCGCCACGGCGGCCGATACCAATATGCTGGGGCTGATCTTTTTCTTTCTGCTGTTCGGCTTCTTCATGACCAAGGTGCCGGGGCGCAACGGCGAGATCCTGCTGGGTTTTTGGCGCGGCGTGTTCGAGGTGATGATGCTGATCACGCATTGGGTGATGAAGTTCTCGCCTATCGGCGTGTTTGCGCTGGTCACCAAGGTAGTGATGACCACGGGGCTGGCCGCGTTGCAGCCGCTCCTCGCCTTCTTCTTTACCGTGCTGATCGGACTCGCTATCCATTTTTTTCTGGTGCTGCCGGGCCTGATATTTTTTATCGGCGGCATCAATCCCCTGCCGCATTACCGGGCCATGGCCCCCGCCCTGCTCAACGCCTTCTCCACGGCCTCGTCGGCGGCAACGCTGCCGCTCACCCTGCAATGCGTGGAAAAAAACGCCGGTGTTTCCAACCGCGTCAGTAGTTTCGTGGTGCCGCTCGGTGCGACGGTGAATATGGATGGCACCGCGCTCTATGAATGCGTAGCGGTCATGTTTATCGCTCAGGCCTACGGCCTGGAGCTTGGCTTTGGCGTGCAGTTTACGATTGTGCTGCTGGCCCTGCTGACCTCGATCGGCGTGGCCGGCATTCCGGCGGCAAGCCTGGTGGCTATCGTCATTATCCTTGCCGCCGTGGGCCTGCCGGTCGAGGCCATCGGCTTGATCCTCGCAGTGGATCGCCTGCTCGATATGTGCCGTACCACCGTGAACGTCTTCAGCGATAGCTGCGGTGCGGTAGTGATCGGGCGCCTTGAGGGTGAAACCGGCATCTTGACTGGCACCCAACAGGAGGCTGACTCTCGCTCGTGATGCACACCCCTCTCTATCGCCCCAGACCGCATGCTTAACTGCTTCCCCGTATAATGGCGCAGTTTATAAAGTCCCTCAAGCAAGGAGGTAATCATGCGCCGCAGCCCAAGACCCGTACCTGCCTCAGCGGAACCGATGCCCAGCCATGTTGAGTCTTAGAGCACTGCGCCAAGCCGTATTCGGCGCGCCGCTCAATCCGCTCAAGGCGGAGACCCGGCAGCATATCGTGCTGATCGCCTTCCTCGCCTGGGTAGGTCTCGGGGCGGACGGGCTTTCCTCATCCGCCTACGGTCCGGAGCTCGGCTTTTTGGCGTTGGGCGAACATACCGACTTAGGTTTGTATCTCGCCTTCGCCACCTCGCTCACTGTGTTCATTATCGCCCTTGCCTATAATCAGGTAATCGAGCTGTTCCCCTCGGGCGGCGGCGGTTATAAGGTCGCCACCCAGCTTATCGGTCCGCACGCCGGCTTGGTCTCCGGTGCCGCGCTTATCGTTGACTATGTATTGACCATCGCGATCTCGGTGGCCAGCGGTGTAGACGCGCTATTCAGCTTACTGCCGCTCGGCGCGCAGCCCTTCAAGTCCGGCCTGCAGATCGGCTTAATCCTGCTATTAATCCTGCTCAATCTGCGCGGCATGAAGGAATCCATCAAGGTATTAGTCCCCATCTTTTTGGGTTTCGTCATCACGCACGCCTTCCTGATCCTGTATGGAATTTTTGCGCACGCGAGCCGCCTGCCCAGCCTATTGCCGGATACGATCCAGGCCACGGCGAACTTAAGCCACGAGATGGGCTGGATGTTCGTGACTGCTTTGTTTCTGCGCGCCTATACCTCCGGCGGCGGCACCTACACTGGCCTTGAAGCGGTATCGAATAATGTCAACATGCTGGCCGAGCCGCGCATCATCACAGGCCGCTGGACCATGTTTTACATGGCGGTCTCGCTCGCCTTTACGGCGGGCGGCATCATCCTGCTGTATTTATTGTGGGACGTGCACCCTGTTGAGGGGCAGACGCTTAATGCCGTGACCTTCGGTGCGATTATCAATAGCTGGCAGTGGGGCAGCTTCGACTTCAGTGAAGAGTTATTGATTGTGGTGATGGCCTTCGAGGCGGGGCTATTATTCGTCGCGGCCAATACCGGTTTTCTCGGCGGGCCTGCGGTGCTTTCCAATATGGCTGCGGACTCCTGGGTACCGCACCAGTTCCGCCATCTTTCCAGCCGCCTGGTAACGCAAAACGGCATTCTGGTCATGGGCCTCGCGGCCTTGGTCATCCTGATCTGGAGCGACGGGCAGGTCGGTTTGCTGGTGGTCCTCTATACCATCAATGTGTTCCTGACCTTTTCCATCTCGCTGCTGGGTTTGTGCAAATACTGGTGGGGCAATCGCCGCGAAGAAAAAAAGTGGAAACGGCGTCTGCTTTTGTCACTGCTGGGTTTCATCGTCACGGCCGGCATGCTGCTGATAACTATCATCGAGAAATTCGGCGATGGCGGCTGGGTCACCTTCATTATCACCGGGGCGGTTATCGGGGTGTGTTTGTACATACGCAGACATTATCAGGCCACACGCGAGCACTTGCAGAAGGTGGACAAGCTGTTTGCCGTCAAGCCCATTGAGCCGGTCGCATCCCCGCCCAAGCTCGATCCTACGCAGCCGACCGCAGCCTTTCTCGTAAGCAGTAGCCGCGGCACCGCGATGCACACGCTATTGTGGGTGCAGCGTTTATTTCCCAATCAGTTCAAGAATTTTATTTTTCTGAGCGCGGGCGAGGTCGATGCGCAAAGTTATGGCGGCAAAGGGGCGCTCACTACGCTCAAGTACGTCCTCGAGGCCTGTTTGAATTACTACGTTAATTTTTGCCATAGCCACGGTTGGGCCGCAACCTTCTATGTAAGCTTCGGCACCGATCCGGTCGAGCAGCTCACCGAACTTTCGGAGCGGGTAGCGAAGGAATTTCCCAACACGGTATTTTTCGCCAGCAAGCTGATCTTTAGGCAGGACAACTGGATAACGCGTTGGCTGCACAATCAAACCGCGCTGGCCATGCAGCGCCGCCTGCACCTGCGCGGCATGCAGATGGTAATCCTGCCCATGAAATTAGATGAATAAACAGGAAGCACGCTAGAATAGCGTCATGTACTACGAAGCCATCATTATTGTTATCGGCGTTCTCGGACTGCTGCTCTTGTTCGGCGGATTCCGGCGTTTGTGGCGGC
>JAYSPZ010000134.1:0-3443 GCA_043721815.1 Gammaproteobacteria bacterium
CTCGATTTATCGAAGCGCACGGCGGATGTGCTGGTCGGGGATCACATCGGTACGGTGCCGGAAGAGACTGAAGAATGGGATGTCGATGCCGTAACTAAAGCTGATAAGTCGACCGACCCCGAGGGCGAGGCGGACGATAAGGCGACGCACTCGGCCCTGAATGATGTCCTGGGTAGCGCCATGTTGCGCCACGAAATGTCCAACGAGGCCATCGGTGCCTGGCTGACCGAGGGCCAGGACATCATCGTACAGGTGGTGAAAGACCCATTGGGCACCAAAGGCGCGCGTCTGACCATGCAATTGTCTCTTGCCTCACGTTATCTGGTGTTCATGGCCAACTCACAATATATCGGCGTGTCGCAAAAAATCGAAGATATCGAGGAACGCAAGCGCCTGAAGGACATCATCGGCGATTTTCTGGCATCTGCCCCCGGCGGTTATATTTTGCGTACCGTGGCGGAAGGTATCAGCGCCGAGGATCTGCATGCGGATATGGAATTTCTGCAAAAATTATGGTGCTCTATCGAGGAGCGAGCGCGTACTGAACCGGCCGGGACGGTGATACACGAAGATCTGCCGCTGGTGATGCGCACCATGCGCGATCTGGTGCGTGTGCAGATTGAAAAGATTCGCATCGACTCGTTGCAGACCTTCCAGCGCGTATTGAAATTCGCGGGCAAATTTATGCTTGAGATGGTCACGCGTATTGAGCATTATCCGGGTGAGCGTCCGATCTTTGATCTTTATGGTGTGGAGGATGAAATTCAAAAGGCCCTGGAGAAAAAAGTCCAGCTCAAGTCGGGCGGCCATTTGGTGATCGACCAGACCGAGGCCATGACGACGATCGATGTTAACACCGGTGCCTTCGTGGGCCATCGCAATCTGGAAGATACCATTTTCACCACCAATATGGAGGCCGCGCAGGCCATCGCGCGGCAATTGCGCCTGCGAAATTTGGGCGGCATCATCATCATCGACTTCATCGATATGCAGGATCCACAACATAGACGCCATGTGTTGCGCGCCCTGGAAAAGAGCCTGGAGCGCGATCACACGCGCACGCATATCAGCGGGGTATCCGCCCTGGGACTGGTGGAGATGACGCGCAAGCGCACGCGCGAGAGCCTGGAACATCTGCTGTGCGAGCCTTGTCCAGTGTGCAGGGGGCGTAGTTCGATCAAGACCGCCGAGACCGTGTGCTATGAAATTTTCCGCGAAATATTACGCGCGGCGCGGCAGTTCGATGCGCAAAAGATTCTCGTGCTGGCCTCTGCGGAGGTCGTCGATATGTTAATCGACGAGGAATCCACCAGCGTGGCCGACCTCGAGGAATTTATTGGCCGACCGATTAAATTGCAGGTCGAGTCGCTGTATACGCAAGAACAATATGATGTCGTGTTGACCTGACCGCATTAATTTGCACCGTAACAACATAAGGACGTGATCTTGGATAGACACTCTCTGCTAAATTGCCTTGAGGATAGTGGATAGATGTTGCCTATTCTGCGCTCTATAGCCATCACGCTTGCCTCAACGGTGATCGTGCTCATCATTCTCGCCGCCGTTGCGCTTGGACTGGCGCGTCTGTTGCTGCCGATTGCCGGGCAGTACCGTGCGGAGATTGCGCAGCAAGTGAGCGAGTCACTGGGTCAGCCGGTCAACATTGATGCGCTTGATGCAGCGTGGCAGGGAATGAATCCTTATTTGCGGCTCAAGGGAGTACGCGTGCTCGACAAGACCGGTACGCGCACCCTGCTGTTCATAAGCGATGCACGTATCGGCATAAATATTCCGCATTATCTGCGCACTGGCCGTCTCGAACGCGGTAGCCTGAGGATCGCGGGTACCACGCTCTCGGTGATACGCAACACGGACGGCAGTTTTGTCTTGGCGGGTTTTGAGCAGTATGACGCAAAGGGGCCATTTGCGGATTGGCTGCTAAAACAAGACCGGTTGAGTCTGGAGACCAGTCAAGTCTATTGGACGGATTTGCAGGGCGATGGCAGACGTATGCACTTCACCGGCGTTAATCTCGGTCTGCGCAGCAACGGTCGTCGCCATCAAGTCAATGGCGCATTTGGACTCGCCGGAACATCCGGCCAAGTTTTGCGCACAGCGTTGGACTTTAGCGGCGACTTAACCCAGCCCACCCAATGGAGCGGCCGTTTTTTCACGCAAGGAGTCGATCTGGATCTGGCGCGCTGGTTTGCCATGCCCGGACGAGGCGGTATTAATTTAAGACAGGGTCGCGCCGATTTCAGATTATGGGGTGCGTGGGCGCAGACAAAGTTACAGGATTTACAAGGCGAGGTGGCAGCGGGGGGGTTGCATTTTTCAAACGCGCAAGGCGCACCTCTGTCCACAAGCTTGAATGGTGTCAGCGGCCAGTTGCGTTGGCAGCGCCAGACTCAGCAAGACTGGCTGCTGGATGTCACACAACTAAGCTTCCGCCATGGCGAGGTAGCATCCGCGCCCGGGCGAATGCAGGTTCGTTCCGTGGAAAACGGCCAGGCCTCCCAACTGGATATGGCCTTTAAGCGGTTAATCATTCCCGAGGCCGACTCCCTGTTACTGGTGGCGAGCAATGCCCTGGGTAAGCAGATGCAAGAGGCCTTGCGAGCACTGCAACCACGCGGCGAACTGCACGATCTGCGGGTACGTCTCGTAATGCAAAATGCCGATCAAGCCATGGGCGAAAAATTTTCCCTGCAAGCGCGTCTGCTCGGTGTAAGCACCCGTGAGTGGAAGGAACTGCCGGCTGCGCAAAATATCAACGCCCTGCTACGCGTCGATGAAAACGGCGGTGTGCTGGATATTGACAGTCGTCTGGCGAAGCTCGAATTTCCGAAAATGTTTCGCGCACCGATCACGGTCGATACCCTGAATGGGCGCATGCGTTGGCTGCATACCCGGCAGGGCTGGCATATCGAGACTACGGATATGTATGCCAAAAATGCCGACATCAGTGTCAGCATGAACGGGACAGTGGATGTGCCCGATGATCGGGCATCGCCGTTTTTAAACATCCGCATAGGCTTTGCGAATGCAAACGCCGCGCATATCAGCGGCTATCTGCCGATCAATCATCTTACCCCCAAGGCACTAGCTTGGCTGGACAAATCACTACGGGGCGCGCATGTAAGCTCCGGGAGTACGGTGATCCATGGGCGTGCCAGCGAGTTTCCGTTTAAAGCGCATCAAGGGAGTTTTGAAACGCGCTTTGCGGTGACGAATGCCGTGCTGGATTACAGTGAAGGCTGGCCGCAGCTCGAGAACGCCGCAGGTGTAGTGGTGTTCCGTGGTCCCGGCATAGACATTGATGCGACCAGCGGGCGTATTTTCAATGCCGAGGTTCTGCAGATTCATGCCGCTATTCCCGATATGACCTTGCATGAACCTGAGTTGCTCCTGCAAGGCAAGGTGCGCGGCACCACAGCCGATGC
>JAYSPZ010000135.1:0-10068 GCA_043721815.1 Gammaproteobacteria bacterium
TCAACTTAAATCCGCGCAGTGCCGCTTGAGTGCGCGCCCATCCCTCACGGAGGGCGATAGTGTGTCGCTGCTCGATGAGCAATTGTGTCTGCGCTTGCATGTCGCCAGCCGTAACATGATAAAACGTGCCGGTGATGAATTGCATGTGCATAGCGCCTCCCACGCGCGCGACGAACTGGCGAAGCTATTAGAGGCTTGGTATCGGTGTCAGGCCAAGGTCTATATGGGCGGGCGTCTGACTGAATTCGGCGCGCAATTTGGCTTGAGTGCAAAAAGCCTGTCGATACGCAACCAGAAAACACTGTGGGGAAGTTGCTCTGCGCGGGGCGCGATCACGATGAACTGGCGGCTCATGCTCGCGCCCGCCGCGATTGTGGATTACGTATTGGCGCACGAGCTTTGCCATGTGCGTCATCTCAATCACTCTGCAAAATTCTGGATTTTAGTGGAGCAGATTATCCCGGATTATCGCAATCGGCGGGCATTGTTGCGGCAATTGCAACCGACCTTGGAGTTATAAAATAAGCGAAGAGCAGTAGTAGTAGGTCGGTTCAATCCCAAGGCGGAACCGACTAGATGCCGGATCCGCTACGCCCTTCGACTTCGCTCAGGACAGGCTTGATCCGACCTACCTGCACTTACTTATAAAGTATCTCACGCGCCCGTCTTATCGCGGCGCGGACCTGTTCTGGCGCCGTGCCGCCGAGGTGCTTGCGCGACTGCACCGACCCCTCCAGGGTAAGCACCTCAAATACATCAGGCTCTATAACCGGCGAAAATTGGCGCAATTCTTCGAGCGTCATTTGCGCGAGATCGCGTGCCGTTTCCACACCGAAACGCACGACCTTGCCGACGATCTCGTGCGCGTCTCGAAACGCGACATCTTTGCGTACCAGATAGTCCGCCAAATCGGTGGCTGTCGAAAAGCCGCATCGCGCCGCCTGTAACATTTGCTCGCGCTTGATCCGCATCGCCGGGATCATACCCGCATAAACACGCAGCGAACCCCTCACGGTATCCACGGTATCGAACAGCGGCTCCTTGTCTTCCTGATTGTCCTTGTTGTAAGCCAACGGCTGTGCCTTCATGAGCATCAGCAGGGCCATAAGGTCACCGGTAACACGACTGGTCTTGCCGCGCACCAGCTCAGGCACGTCAGGATTTTTCTTTTGCGGCATGATTGAAGACCCCGTACAAAAACTGTCGCCCAGATCGACAAAATCAAACTGCGTTGAGGACCATAAAATAAGCTCCTCGGAAAAGCGCGAGAGATGGTTCATGAGTATCGCACTCACAGCCACAAACTCGATGACAAAATCCCGGTCGCTGACTGCATCCAGCGAGTTTTCCGCCGGGGCCGAAAAGCCCATCAGTTTGGCCGCAAACGCGCGGTCAATCGGATAACTCGTACCGGCCAATGCCGCCGCGCCCAAGGGCATGATATTGACGCGTTTGCGACAATCTTGCAGACGCGTGCGGTCGCGGCGAAGCATCTCGAACCACGCCATCATGTGATGGCCAAAGGTTACCGGCTGGGCGATCTGTAAATGCGTAAAGCCGGGCATAATTGTGTCCGCCTCGCGCTCGGCCACATCCAGGAGAGCCATCTGTAAGCGCAGCAAATCGATGAGAATGGCATCGATCTCGGTGCGCAGATATAAACGCAGGTCGGTCGCGACCTGATCGTTGCGCGAGCGCGCAGTGTGCAGTTTTTTGCCCACATCGCCGATACGCTCAATGAGGCGCGTCTCGATATTCATGTGCACGTCTTCCAGTTCCACCAGCCAGGCAAAATTATCCTGCTCGATGTCCAACTGAATATCCTTCAAGCCCTTCACAATCGCCTCGCATTCGGCGATGCTCAGCACCCCTACATGGGCCAGCATGCGCGCATGTGCAATAGACGCATGGATATCATAGGCATAGAGGCGTTGATCGAAACCCACGGAGGCGGTGAAGACCTCGACAAAGGCATCGGTCGGCCCGGTAAAGCGCCCCGACCACGGTTTCTTGCTATTTTTTTTATCTGTCATAATCAAGCCCTGCCTGTTAAGTATTTCGCTCCGGGTAACTACACTCCAGCAGTATAACGACCTTGCCTTCGCCGCGCGATGGCCGCAGAGCTTGCTTTTTCGCGACATTGGTCACTATTGTATGCCGTTCGCCTGAACCACGATGAGCCGGGAATAAAATTTGAACCCCAGTAAAGCCGCCGATGATCTGTTTCTGCCCAATTTCTGCGGCGTACGCATGGTGCTTGCACTGCTGGTCATCGCTCAATTATTGGCGTTTATATTGGTACTGGGCCCCTTCGGTAATACCGACCGCTGGGCCGATCTCAGCATGGTCTCCCTGTTTATCCAATGGACGGCGCTCGCCAGTTGCGGCTTACTCTGCCTAAGTCGGCCGATCCTGCGCAAGCTCGGCAATATTACGGCGGCCTGCCTGAGTTATATTTTATTGGTCGCCGTCACCGCGCTCATCAGTGAGGGCGTGTACTGGCTCTTGCAAAGTGAGGCCTTTGGCATAAGCCTGCCCACTGCCTGGCACCGCGAATTTGTGCTGCGCAATACCGGCATCAGCGCCATCGTCAGCGCCCTGGCCTTGCGCTATTTTTATGTGCAACATCAATGGAAGAGTAATCTTGAATCCGAGGCCAACGCGCGTATTCAGGCCTTGCAGGCGCGCATACGCCCGCATTTTTTATTCAACTGCATGAACACCATCGCGAGTCTCACGCGTAGCCAACCGCAGTTAGCCGAGGCCACGGTTCAGGACTTGGCCGATTTGTTCCGGGCCAGCCTGAGCGATATTCAGCAGCGCGTAACGCTCAGTGACGAACTGGCGTTATCGCGCAAGTATTTGCAAATCGAACAACTGCGCCTGGGCGAACGTCTGACCGTGGTATGGGACATGGATGCCATACCAGTAGACGCGCTGATCCCTTCACTGACGCTGCAACCACTGTTGGAAAACGCCATATATCACGGCATTGAACCACTGCCCGAGGGTGGAACGGTGCTGATTTCCGGTCGCCTGGAAAATAAATTGATTCATATTACGATTGAAAATCCGGTGTTGCAAAATGCCGCCTCGGCCCGTCCGCAGGGCAACCACATGGCGCTGCACAATATCCGTCAGCGCCTGGAGGCCTATTACGAAAAGCAGGGCAAGCTGAGCATCGAAGCTGCTGGCGAACAGGGACGCTACATCATCCATATCAGCTTCCCCTATCTGCGCAGCCCAGCGTGAAGGTTCTCATCGCCGATGACGAGGCGCTGGCGAGGGCGCGCTTGCGTGAACTGGTAAACGAGATCGGCGGCTATACCCTTGTCGGCGAGGCGGTGAACGGTAAAGCGGCGCTACTTATGAGTAGTGAGTTGCAGGCCGACATCGTCCTGATGGACATACGCATGCCGCTCATGGACGGCCTGGAGGCCGCGCAGCATTTGGCCCGGTTGCAAAACCCGCCGGCAGTCATTTTTACTACGGCCTACGGCGATTACGCGCTGGCCGCCTTTGAGGCCCACGCCGTGGATTACCTGTTGAAACCGATCCGCAAGGAGCGTCTACAAAGCGCATTAGGCCGCGCCCTCCAGCTCACCATGGCACAATTGTCAGGATTGCAGACCGGCAACGATACGCGGGCGCGCACGCATATCAGCGCCCTCCTGCACGGTAATATCCAGCTCGTGCCCGTAACCGATATTCTGTATTTCAAGGCCGATCAAAAATATGTCACTGCGCGTTTTCAAAGCGGTCAGGTGCTCATCGAAGACTCCCTGACCGCACTGGAGCAAGAATTCGGTGCGTGCTTTTTACGCATACACCGCAATGCGCTTGTCGCCCATACCTGTATCGTGGGGCTGGGGAAAAACGCAGATGGTGCGCTGATGATTAAACTGCGCGGGATTGATGAGCAACTGGAAGTCAGCCGCCGTCACATGGCGGCGGTACGCCAACGATTAAAGGCGTACAAAGCCTAATCGCTGTGCCAGCTTTGCTGATTTTTTTCAAGTCGGGTGCTAGTTAAGCTCATTACATTTGCTTAGCCGCTCGTCACGCCTTAGCATTAGGGTTTTACTTCACTTGGTTAATCATGTCCGATCAAATTCTCCGTATCGCCACCCGCAAAAGTCCGCTCGCCCTGTGGCAGGCCGAGCATGTGCGTGAACGCTTGCTTGCTGCCCACCCCGGATTGCATGTTGAACTCGTGCGCATGAGTACGCAGGGCGACAAAATTCTCGATGCCCCGCTCGCGAAGGTCGGCGGCAAGGGCCTGTTCGTCAAGGAACTGGAGCAAAGTCTGCTGGCGGGTGAGAGCGACATCGCCGTGCACTCGATGAAAGACGTGCCCGTGGAATTTCCCGATGGCCTCTATCTGCCGGTGATTTGCCGACGCGAAGACCCGCGCGATGCCTTTGTCTCGAATATCTATGCGCATTTTTCCGACCTGCCGCAAGGCGCGCGTGTGGGCACCTCCAGCCTGCGGCGCCAGACGGTATTACACGAACTCCGTCCCGACCTCGCCATCGTGACCCTGCGTGGCAATGTAAACTCGCGCCTCAAAAAACTCGACGACGGTGCCTACGATGCCATCATCCTGGCCGCCGCCGGTTTACTGCGCCTGGGATTTTCCGAACGCATCACCGAGTACCTTGCGCCCGA
Organism: Gammaproteobacteria bacterium; assembly: GCA_043721815.1. GTDB lineage: Bacteria > Pseudomonadota > Gammaproteobacteria > SURF-13 > SURF-13 > JBDSTW01. Next base: position 4,669 of record JAYSPZ010000135.1, read on the forward strand.
GATCAGCCTGCCGGCCATCGGCCAGGGTGCGATCGGTATCGAATGCCGCAGCGAGGATGCACGCGTCCACGGCTTGATCGCTGTACTACACGATCCGAAAACTTATACCTGTGTGCACGCCGAGCGGGCCATGAACCGGCAATTGCAGGGCGGCTGCCAGGTGCCTATCGCCGGGTACGCCGAGTTACACGGCGACATACTGACCTTACGCGGCCTGGTGGGGCGTCCTGACGGCAGCGAGGTCGTGCGCGGCACGATCAGCGGGGCGGCGCACGAAGCGGCTGACCTCGGCGTGCGTCTTGCCGATGATTTATTGAAGCGCGGTGCACGTGCCATCCTCAAAGATGTCTATGCGGATGAGCGTTTTGCCTAAACAGCAAAATAGTTTGCAGGATATTCGCGTGCTGGTGACGCGGCCCGCGCACCAGGCGCAACGCTTATGCGAGCTGATTGAGGTACGCGGCGGGCAGGCCGTACTCCATCCCGTGCTGGAGATTACCGAACCGGAAGACCCCGCAGTGTTAGCGCATATCATCGAACGGCTCGATGATTTTGACATCGCGATCTTTATCAGTGTCAACGCCGTCCACCAGGCCTTGAATGTAATTTTGGCGCAGCGGCCATTACCCTTACACCTGAGACTTGCCACGGTGGGACTGCGCACCGCCGGGGAGTTGGGGCAATTTGGTCTGTGCGCCGATATCTGCCCCCACGAAAGATTCAATAGCGAGGCGCTGTTGGAGTTGGCGGAGATGCGCGCAGTGGCCGGTAAAAATATCGTCATCTTTCGCGGCGAGGGTGGCCGTGAGTTTCTTGCCGATACACTCAAGCAGCGTGGTGCCAACGTCGAATATGCCCAGGTGTACCGGCGCGTAAAACCGCAGGCGGACTGCGCCGTGCTACTGAATGCCCTGGAACAGGATAAAATTGATATTATTACGGTCACCAGCAATGAAGGCCTGTGCAATCTGTTCGAGATGGTCGGCGTTGCAGGTCAGGCACGCTTGCGCCGGATACCGCTGGCGGTAATCAGCGAGCGTACCGCGACATTGGCGCGCGAGCTTGGCTTCCATCACCCGGCCTGCGTCAGCACTGCGGCGTGTGATGAGGCCCTGCTGGAGGCCATCGTCAATGCGGCACAAGGAGATCTGAGCAAGCATGGAACATGACACGACCGCCGGTGCGACACCGGATATAAATGCGCCGGGTAGCGCGACGAATCCTGGCGTTTCCGATGAATCAAAAGTAGCGAAAACATCTCCGCTATCCGTGCGCCGACCTGGACGCTGGGGTATTACACTGGCCCTGCTGGCCTTACTCATCGCCTTGGTTGGCGCTACCGCCGATTATTTTATTTGGCACCAGTTGAGTCTGACCAGGGATGCACTGACCCAACAATCCGCACAGACCGAATCCCGTTTGACGAACTTGCAGGCCGATACGCAGAGTCTGCGTGAACAAACCTCCGGCGCGATTACCTCACGTCTGCGAGAACTGCAAACTGCGCAGCAAGACCTGCGCGATACAGTGCAGGCCTTGAATGCGCAGGTGCGTCAAAAAAATGGGCTTGCGACGACACTCACAGAGGCTGAATATTTGATGCGCAGCGCGAACGATCATCTCCTGCTCAATCGCGATGTAAACACGGCCGTGGCTGCCTTGACGGCCGCTGACGAGCACCTGCGCACTACGGGCGATCCTGATACCCTCGCGGTGCGTGGGCTGCTCGCAAGGGAAATCAATGCGTTGTCGGCCCTGAAACAAATCGATATAGCGGGGCTCGCGCTGAGCTTGAACAGCCTGATCGAGAGCATCGATCAATTACCCCTGTCCGCACGCGCATCCGCCCTGCCTAAAGGAACGGATCAGCCTCAGCGGGCACAGGGTTGGCGCGCGTTCCTCGGCACGGTCTGGTTCGAGATCAAGAGCCTGGTGGTGGTGCGCTACGATAATAAAACGGCCCGGCCTTTGCTTGCACCCGAACAAAGTTATTTTCTCTATCAAAATTTGCGCCTACAGCTTGAAACCGCGCGCCTGGCGCTGCTGCGCCATGATGCGCAAACCTTCCGTGCCGCACTTATCACGGCACATAAATGGCTGAATACCTATTTCGATACCGCTAGTGCGACGACTCAACACGTGTCCGCTGCACTTGCGCGTCTGAGTACTACCAATATCAATCCGTCCTTGCCCGATATATCCGGCTCGCTCAAGGTGCTGGGTGAGTTAATGGAGAATAAGTCCACCCCGCCACCTGTTATTAACGTCAGCCCCGGTGCTGGTACTACACCACAATCCGCAACGCCCATCACCGATGGCACCCATCCTGCGGCCACTGAGTCATCCCCGCCATGAGCGTGCTGGCCAAGGTCCTCCTGGTCCTGTTTCTCGCGGTCAGCCTTGCCCTGATCGCGCACAATGAGCCTGGCTACATCCTGATTAATTACGGCCCGTGGAAACTGGAGACGACGCTTACGCTGGCCGTGCTTACCCTCATACTGGGCTTCGTTGCGCTGTACTTTCTGCTACGCTTTCTCATCAATGCCTGGTCGTTGCCGCGCCGCGTCCGCGCCTGGCAACAAGAGCGGCAACTACACAAGGCCCGTAACGCATTAACACGCGGCCTGCTGCAAATGGAGGAGGGTCGGTGGCAATCAGCCGAGCAAAGTCTGGCGCAATCTGCGCCTACGAGCGATACCCCACTGCTGCATTACCTGCTCGCCGCGCGTGCCGCACAAAAACAGAGCGCCTACGAACGACGCGATAATTATCTGCGCCTCGCGCACCAGAGTACGCCGGGCGCTGATGTTGCCATCGGTTTGACGCAGGCAGAACTTCAATTGTCCCACCATCAAACCGAACAGGCGCTTGCCAGTCTGCAACAGGTGTCCGCCCTCGCCCCCAAACACAGCTATGCCGCAAAATTATTAATGAAGCTCCATATCGAGTTACACGATTGGGGGCAACTGCTCACGCTGCTACCGGAGCTGCGCAAGCGTAAAATTCTCACTGATACCGAGGCCGATGAATTACAAATTCGCGCGCATGTCGGCCAGATCGGCCTGGTGCCCCCCGCGCAAGACCTGCAGGCGCTACATGAACTGTGGGATCACATCCCCAAGCGCCTGCGCATGTCCGCACCTATCCTGGTAAGTTATAGTGAGCAGTTGCACAAGCACGGCGAGGATTTGCAGGCGGAGGCTCTGATGCGCGAGGCCTTAAAGAGACAATGGAACGATAAGCTGATTTATTTATACGGGCTCGTCGAAGGACCCGATTCAGCCAAACAACTGGCCTTTGCAGAGGGCTATCTTAAACAGCACAGTAAAAATCCCGTGCTGCTATTGACCTTGGGACGCCTGTGTCTGCGCAATCGTCTGTGGGGGAAGGGGCGTGCCTATTTTGAATCAAGCACGGGGATCAGCCCGCGCACCGAAACCTATCAGGAATTAGGCGATTTGCTGGAACAAATGAATGAGCCTGAGGCGGCCCTGGAATATTACCGCAAGGGTCTGAAGATGCTGTCCACGCCGACTACGCCGACGACTAATCGATCCGGAAAATCCGCATCGCCAAAGGTGATTAAGGAACTATCTGCGGCAACCAGAGGGGATCGGCAAATTTAATTCGCGCTGGTCGGCACGGCATCCTGCGCGAATTCGAAGGGATCGGCATAAAAATTTTCCGCTGCCAGATTGTGCCTGGTGAATAACACATGACCTTCCTGCACCATTGCCGGCGGCCCGCTCGCATAAACTTCATGGTCGGTCAAATCAGGGTAATCCTGCACCACAGCAAGCGGCACATAGCCGCGTCGGCCCTGCCACTCATCTTCCGGCATTGGTTGCGACAACAGCGGTGTGTAAAGGAAATTTTCGTACTGCTCTGCCCAACCACACGCCAGATCATTAAGGTATAAATCGGGTTTGGTGCGCGCGCCCCAATACAAATGCAGAGGACGGTTAATCTGTTCCGTCAGCGCATGCTGGATAATGCCCTTGATAGGCCCGAAACCGGTGCCCCCTGCCATCAGGATAATCGGTCGGGTGGAATCTTCGCGCAGATAAAAGTTACCCAAAGGCCCTTGAATGCGCAGGATGGCCTTTTCTTTTAAATTCGACATATCGCCGGTGAAGCGTCCACCCTCGATCTGACGTATGTGCAGCTCGATGAATTCATCGTCATGCGGAGTATTGGCGATAGAAAAACTGCGCCGCCGCCCATCGCGCAATAAAATATCGATGTACTGTCCGGCGAAAAACTGCATGCGCTCGCTCGCCGGGAGCTTGAGGTAGACGCGCACCACGTCACGAGAAAGCTGCTCGACTTTCGCCACCCGACACGGCAGTATTTTTACCACGATGCCGCTGGCGCTGCTGATTTCACGCACCTCCAGCGTGACATCCGTGAGTGGTTTTGCCTGGCATAGCAGCGCATAACCGACCGCCCGTTCGGCATCACTCAAGGCCTTGGTCTCGTAGTGGCCGTAATCGATCAGGCCTTCCAGCACCTTAGCCTTGCAGGAACCGCAGGAACCATTGCGGCAACCGTAGGGAAAGCCATAGCCTTCCCGTAATGCCGCTTGCAGGATGGTTTCATCCGGCTCAAGCTCGAACTCATGGCCACTGGGCTTAACGAAAACTTTGAAACTCATCGATAACCTTGTATGTTTGCTTAATGCTCGGGCTGGATAACAGGCGCTTTTTTGGAAACGAATAGTTCAGTATTTATCATCGGTTGCGGCGACATCGGACGGCGCGTTGCCGCGTTGCATCTGAAGCTAGGCGACCGTGTCACCGCTTTGAGCCGCTCCGCAGTCAGCGCGGCACGTCTTGAGGCGCAGGGCATTACCACTGTAAATGGCGATCTTGACGATCCGCGTTCTTTAGAGACCTTAACCCCCGACAGCGCATTAGTATACTATTTTGCGCCGCCCCCCGGAGATAGCAGTGCCGATCAACGCATGGAAAACTTCATCGGCACACGGCATCTACCGCAGAAAATCATCTACCTTAGCACCAGCGGCGTTTACGGTGATTGCCGTGGGGCCTGGGTTGACGAAGATACTCCTCCAAATCCGCAAACACCGCGCGCGCAGGCGCGTTTGGCTGCGGAAACGATCTTGATGCAATGGAGCCTACGCAACGACACGCCGGTCGTTATCCTGCGTGTAGGAGGGATTTACGGCCCCGGTAGACTGCCGATAGCACGCATCCGTCAAGGGCTGCCGGTTTTACGCAGCGATGAATGCCCTTACACAAACCGCATCCATGCCGATGATCTTGCACGCGTCTGCCTGGCGGCGGCGCAACGCGGCAAGAGCGGCGCGATCTACAATGTGTGCGATGGCGAACCCAGCACCATGACCGATTATTTCAACGCGGTAGCCGATCGTTTCGA
>JAYSPZ010000136.1:0-5839 GCA_043721815.1 Gammaproteobacteria bacterium
CCGCGCGGCTCGGACAAGATACGTCCTTCCCAGGTACCCTGACAAATAATCGGAGTGGCATCGTCGGCATGCGCCATGTATACGACCACGCATTGAAAACGTGCGCGGCGTTGATGTTCGGGGACATCGGCCAAGTCCTGCAAGAGTTTTTGCAGATTTTCGGCATCGTTAGCCTGAGGTCCTGCGTAACGCGCCGAGCGTATGCCGGGGGCACCGCTGAGCGCCTCTACTTCGAGGCCGGAGTCATCGGCCAGGGTAGGCAGGCCGGTGTGTCGTGCTGCGTGGCGTGCCTTGATGATGGCGTTTTCGACGAAGCTCAGGCCCGTCTCCTCAACTTCCGGGACGGCAAAATCGGATTGCAGCAATAACTCCAACTTACCGACGGCGAGCGCCTGAATCTCGCGCAGCTTGCCGGGATTATTGCTGGCCAGCACAATGCGTTTCATATCAAATCAGCGACAAGTGGCAAGATTTTGCCTTGCAACCTGTAACGTGCTACTTGCTGTTATTTCCATCCAGCACGGCCCGCTGTTTTTTGATTAACTCCGCAATGCCGCCCTTGGCCAGTTCCAGCATGGCGAGCAGCTCGTGCATTTGATAGGCATGACCCTCGGCCGTGCCCTGAATCTCAATGAAGCCACCGGCCTCATTCATGACCACGTTCATGTCGGTCTCGGCCTCGCTGTCTTCGCTATAGTCCAGATCAAGCACCGGTTTGCTGCGGTAAATGCCCACCGAGACCGAGGCGATAAAGCCGTGGATCGGGTCTTTGTTAATGACCTTGCGTTTGCGCAGGTGCTTGACGGCATCGACCAGCGCAACATAGCTGCCGGTGATCGCCGCCGTGCGCGTGCCCCCATCCGCCTGGATGACATCGCAATCGACCAGGATGCTGCGCTCGCCCAAGGCCTCAAGATCGACCACGGAGCGCAGGGAACGCCCGATCAAACGCTGAATCTCCAGGGTGCGGCCACCTTGCTTGCCACGGCTCGCCTCACGATCCATGCGTTTGCCGGTGGAACGCGGCAACATACCGTATTCGGCGGTGACCCAGCCTTGCCCCTTGCCCTTGAGAAAATGCGGTACGCGATCTTCCACGGTGGCGTTACAGATGACTTGGGTATCGCCAAATTGCACCATCACCGAGCCTTCGGCATGTTTGGTGTAGTTGCGGGTGAGGGTGATGGGGCGTAATTCGTTTAAGGCTCGTCCGCTGGGGCGCATACTGACTGTTTCCGGGGATATTAAGGGTGCGTAGCTTAGCACATCGAGCCCCCCTTGCAGCATTCGCGCCTGTCCGATCCCGGGCCTTACCCTTCTGGCAGGCGGCAAGGTATAGTAGCGCTGTCTGACCACGCAGGGCTTCCTCGCGCAAATGGGTCGGCAATTACCGGCATACTGGCGCGCCACCGTCGATCTCAAAGTCATTATCGGGCAGCTGCGCGAGCCGCTTCAAAATGTCGAATAGATATTTGCGCACGGCAAGATTGAACACCGGCTGCGTAACGGCGGGGCTTCATTGACAACTGAGGGTACAGGATTGAGTCGCGGAACACTCTATATAATCGCCGCGCCATCGGGCGGCGGAAAATCCAGTCTGGTGCGGGCGCTGATCGAGCTTATGCCCCAGCTTAAGGTCTCCGTGTCGCACACAACACGCCCCATGCGTCCGAGCGAACAAGAGGGTGTGGATTACCACTTTGTAGATCAGCTAAACTTTGATGCCCTGTTGCAATCAAATACGTTTCTGGAGCATGCCCGGGTATTTGATTATTGCTACGGCACCTCGCGTGATTGGGTATTGGCGCAATTACAGCAAGGCGTGGATGTCATTCTGGAGATCGACTGGCAGGGCGCGCGCCAGGTGCGCCAATCATTGCCGGATAGCATCGGCATTTTCATCCTGCCTCCCTCGCGTGAACGGCTGGACGAGCGGCTGCACGCACGCGCACAGGATCCTGATGACGTGATCGCGCGGCGTATGCGCGGTGCGATTAGCGAACTCGCGCATTACGATGAGTTTGATTACCTGGTGCTGAATGATAATTTCGAATCCGCCTTGGCCGATCTACAGGCCATCGTGCGTTGTCGGCAATTGAGGACATCCGTGCAGGCAGTCAAATTAAGGGACTTGTTGGCAGGTTTGTTAGTATAATGAGGCAGCAAGCTTTAGTTTTTCGCTTAATTCCCACTACAGAATCGGTTTAGGAGCAGCGTATGGCCCGTGTCACCGTGGAAGATTGCCTGAGTAAGGTCGATAACCGTTTTCAATTAGTGCTCGTGGCCTCGAAGCGGGCGCGCCAGCTTGCGATGGGCGTGGAACCGCTGGTGCCTTGGGAAAATGACAAGCCCACGGTAGTGGCCTTGCGTGAAATCGCCGCAGACAAGATCACGCGCAGTATCCTGGATGAAACTATCCAGCCACCCCACGAAGAACCCGTCATTAGCGAACCCGTAGTCGTTGAAGGACGTGAGGAAACTTAAGGGTTCACTTAAGTTTTTAAGCTTCGGGTCTGGCTGGAGTAGACTCGCAACCGGGCGTGTAGCTGAAGAAGGTCGCATGTTTCTTATCGGCGATTTAACCGCCATGCTCGATACCTATCTGCAACCTGGCCAGGTCGCCCAGGTGCAGCGAGCCTACGAATTTGGCGCGCGCGCCCACGAAGGCCAGCAGCGCCTGTCGGGCGAACCCTACATCTACCATCCGCTGGCCGTGGCCAGAATCCTCGCTGAAATGCACATGGACTGCCAGAGCATCATGGCCGCCCTGTTGCACGACGTAATCGAAGACACTGCGACCGCCAAGGAGCAATTGGTCAAGGACTTCGGTGCAGAGGTCGCCGAGGTCGTCGACGGCGTCAGCAAACTAACCCACTTCAAATTCGGCACACGCGCCGAGGCCCAAGCCGAAAATTTCCGTAAGATGCTGTTGGCCATGGCGCACGATATTCGCGTCATACTGGTCAAGCTTGCCGATCGCCTGCATAACATGCGCACATTGGGTGCCATGCCCACCGAAAAACGCCGGCGCATCGCCCGCGAAACCCTGGAAATTTACGCGCCCATCGCCAACCGGCTGGGTATGAACAGCCTGCGCCTGGAGCTGGAAGATTTGGGCTTCGCGGCACTTTACCCGATGCGCTATCGCATCCTCGCCGAGGCCGTAAAAAAGGCGCGCGGCAACCGCAAGGAGGTGGTGCGCCAGATCGAAAATTCGCTGAAGCGGCGTCTGCGCGAGGAGGATTTGCCCGGCACGGTTATCGGGCGCGAAAAATACCTGTACAGCATTTATAAAAAAATGAAAGACAAGGATCTGTCGTTTACCGAGGTGGCCGATGTCTATGCGTTTCGCATCATCGTGGACTCGGTGGATCAGTGCTATCGTGTGCTGGGTGCCGTACACAATCTTTACAAACCGGTGCCGGGCCGCTTCAAGGACTACATCGCGCTGCCCAAGGCCAACGGTTACCAATCGCTGCATACCTCCTTGTTCGGGCCGTTCGGCGTGCCTATCGAGGTGCAGATCCGCACCAAGGATATGGATAAGATCTCCAGCGCGGGCATTGCCGCCCACTGGCTCTATAAATCCGGCGACGGCGGCGGTACCAGCACGCAGAAGCGCGCCAACGAGTGGCTGCGCGGCCTGCTGGAGATGCAGATGAACGCCGGCAACTCGCTGGAGTTTCTGGAAAACGTCAAGATCGATTTATTTCCCGACGAGGTTTATGTATTCACGCCCAAGGGCAAGATCATGGAGTTGCCGCGCGATGCCACGGTCGTCGATTTCGCCTTCGCCGTGCACACCGATGTCGGCAATTCCTGCGTGGCCGCCAAGGTCGATCATCGCCGCGCCTCGTTGAGTACCACCCTGCACAACGGTCAGTACGTGGAGATCATCACCGCGCCGGGTGCGCGACCCAGCCCCACCTGGCTGAACTTCGTGGTAACGGCCAAGGCGCGCGCCAATATCCGCCACTATCTCAAGAATCTCAAACACGAAGAATCCATCGATCTCGGCAGACGCCTGCTGGACAAGGCGCTGGACAGCTTTGGGCTGTCGCTGAACGGCATGCCGCAGGAGACGCTCGCTGAACTGCTGCACGAGTACAAACTGAAGACCCTGGATGAACTGTTAGAAGACATCGGGCTGGGTAATCGCATGGCGGTATTGGTGGCGCGCCGCCTGGCTCCACCTACGACCAGCGCACCCGACGAAAAAACCTCCGGCAAGCAGTCCCGCCCTGGACATCCGCTATCCATCCGGGGCACGGAAGGCATGGTCGTCACCTTCGCTAAATGCTGCCGACCCATCCCCGGCGATCCGATCCTGGGTTTCGTGAGCGCGGGACGCGGCATCGTCATCCATACCGAGTCCTGCAATAATGTTGCGGAGTTTCGCAAACGCCCGGAGAAATGGATCGACGTGGAGTGGGCACCGGATGTCGAGGGCGAATTTCCCGTGGAGATTCGCGTGGAGGTCGCCAATCAACGTGGCGTATTGGCGACGGTGGCATCCGCCATTGCGGAGCTGGGGGCGAACGTCGAAAGTGTCGACATCGAAGAACATGACGGCATGTACACGGCCATCACCTTTACGCTGGCCGTGCGCAATCGTGTGCACCTGGCCAAAATTCTGCGTCGCTTGCGCTCGATCCCGGTGGTCGTGCGGATTACCCGGACGAAAGGATGATCTGCGCAAGGTCGCGCGATAAAAATTGCTGATCTCTACATAACTCAATCCAGGAAAAATTATGAGTTCACGCCTAGTGATTACCACCGACCAGGCCCCTCAGGCTATCGGTACTTATTCTCAAGCCATCAAGATCGGCACCACCGTTTATCTGTCCGGCCAAATTCCGTTGCGCCCTGTGACCATGGAATTAGTCAGTGGTGATATGCGCGCAGAGATTGCGCAGGTGTTCGACAATCTACAGGCCGTGGCCGTGGCGGCGGGTGGGACGCTCGCTGACCTTGTTAAACTAAACGTATTTCTCACCGACCTTGCCCACTTCCCCCTGGTGAATGAGGTCATGGCACGCTACTTTCAAAAGCCCTATCCGGCGCGCGCCGCCATCGGTGTCGCCGCCTTGCCCAAAGGCGCGGCGGTGGAAATGGACGGCATCATGGAATTGTCCGGCTGATGCAGGGTTATCTTTACGCCCACAGGCAGTGCAAACCCTGAATCGAATCCCCGCGCCCGACCCCCTGATTGTATCCCCAAGGGACGCTGTGGAGCGGACCGTGCAGAACATCCCTGTCACACGCCTTAAAGGTGTCGGGCCGCGCCAAGCGGAGCGCCTCGCGCGCCTCAACATCCGCACCGTGCAAGACCTGCTGTTTCATCTTCCGCTGCGCTATCAGGATCGCACACGGGTGGTGCCTATCGGTGCACTGCGCAGCGGCGATCAGGCGGTGATTGAAGGCGAGGTGCAAATAAGCGATGTGCGCTTCGGCCGTCGGCGTACGTTGTTATGCCGTATCAGCGACGGCACGGGTGCCCTTATGCTGCGTTTTTTTCACTTCTCTGCGGCGCAGCAGGCCGGATTGGCGCGCGGCGTAAAGCTGCGCTGTTTTGGCGAGGTACGCAGCGGCCCGGCCATGCTGGAGATGGTGCATCCGGAGTATCACCGCATTGACGCATTGAACACGGGCGGCGATGCAGCGGCCGGTGATGCCGCGCCGGAACACCTTACCCCGATCTATCCCAGCACCGAGGGTGTGCAGCAACTCAGTCTGCGCTCACTCACACGCCAGGCATTGGATTTGCTGCGCGCGGGTACCGTCAGCCTTGAGGAGTGGCTGCCCGCTACCCTGCTCGCCCCGCTCGATCTGCCTTCGC
>JAYSPZ010000137.1:0-4077 GCA_043721815.1 Gammaproteobacteria bacterium
CCGCTCAGTACGGCGATGCTTTGCCCGCAACTGTGCTGGTGACAGACCAGGCGCAGTTGCGAAAATTCGCTGCGTATCTCAATGAGGTGCCGCAAGGTGGCATCGCTGCTACCGTCATCGACGTAGATGATCTCGTAGTCGAGCAGGCCATCCAGCGCAGCGCGGATCTCGCCGACCAGGGGGCGAATATTGTCGGCCTCGTTATGCACCGGGATGACCAAGGACAACTCTGGCAGATAATCTTTCATTAGTAGTTCACAAAGGCACGATGCCCGGCGCGTGTATTATAAGCTAAGCTGAAGCGGTCTTCGCTCTTATCAAAAACTTGAAACCTTGCAACGATTAACCGCCGCGCAAGCCGTTAAACCGGCCTGGGGAACCTCAGATTTACTCAGAGGTTCCCGGGCAGCGACTTTGGAAGTCGGCATGGTACAACGGGCGATGTTTTTAAGCACCAAATCCCTACGGCACGAACGCATAGGCAGGGGTAGACGTGCTTACTCAAGGCTAACCTTGCATGAAAAGCCACTCCTCGGTACCCTTTACGGCTCAAAACACCCGAGATCCGCCTGAGCATGAATAAAGACAAGCTATTTAACGAAAAAAGAGATTTGATCCAGAACTTCGATTTCGGCAAAGAGACCGCCGCAGTGTTCGATGACATGCTCGATCGCTCGGTACCTTTTTATGGCGAGACACAGCGTATGATCGCCGAAATATGCGCCGATTTTGCAGTAAGCGGAACGAACCTCTACGACCTGGGTTGCTCCACCTGCACCACGTTTCTCCGCATTGAAGGCCGCATCCCCAAGGACGTGAACTGCATCGGCATAGACTCCTCGGACGAGATGTTGAAAAAGGCCGAGCAAAAACTAAAAGAGCATGCCTTTTCGGGCAACTATTCACTGGTGTGTGCGGACATCAACAAGGCCATCACGATTAGCAATGCCTCGGTCGTGATTATGAATCTTACCCTGCAATTCGTACGGCCACTGCACAGGGAAAAACTCATTCAAAATATTGCCGATGGCCTCAACCCCGGGGGCTGCCTGATTCTGATTGAGAAGGTCTTGAGCGAAGACTCCACCGTGAATCGTTTATTCATGAAATATTACTACGATATGAAAAAGCGCAACGGCTACAGCGCGCTGGAGATCGCCCAAAAACGCGAGGCCCTGGAAAATGTCCTGGTGCCTTACCATTATGACGAGAATCGCGCGCTGCTTCTGGATAACGGCTTTAGCGCCTGCGATGCCTTCTTCCGCTGGTACAATTTCTGCGGCATGCTGGCCATCAAATGAACCGGCCACTCGAACCTGTTCCTGGAAAAGCCACCCGGGCAAAGCCATCGCCTCTCGACCAGTGGATGCTGATTTCCGGAAATTTTTTTTTCCATTTCCGCAACGCCTTGTTCCCGCTCATTTACATCCTCCTGCCCATCCTGACCAAACCGGCCCTGTTCCTGGGCAGCGCGCGCCTTGATCGCATTGCCGTTGCAGCCGGCATTGCAATCGCCTTGCTGGGGCAGGGTTTCCGGTTGCTCGTGATCGGTTACGCCTACATTAAACGCGGCGGCAAGGATCGCCGGGTATACGCCGACGATCTGGTCGATCAAGGTCTGTATGCCCATACGCGCAACCCCATGTACGTGGGTAATCTGCTGATCCTGGCGGGAGTCGGCATCGTGTACGGTTCACTCTGGATTTATCTTTTCGTTATTCCCTTTTTTGTCTATGTCTATCTGGCCATTACCGCAGCCGAAGAAAATTATCTCCAACAGAAGTTCGGCACTGAGTATGCCGACTATATGCGGCGTGTGAATCGTTTTTTGCCGAATCTGCACGGCATCAGCGATTCCCTGAGAGGCTATCGCTACGATTGGAAAAAGGCGCTGCGCAAAGAGTACGGGACCGTCTTTGTGACCTTGTGCGGTCTCGTCCTGGTCAACATCTGGAAGCTCTACTCGGTCTATGGCCTGAACGCCCGGCAGGATGAAATTATGGTTTGGGGTTTTATGCTCATCCCGCTCATCTTGTTTTACGTCGTCACCTGGTATTTGAAAAAGGCCGGAAAACTTTTCTAACCGGTAGCATCCATCGCCCGTGTAAATATTGATATGTCACGGGTCGAGTCATACGGGCCTTTGCCCCACTCATCAATGACCGCTGCGCCAACGCTATAATTACGGACAATAATCATGTCAACGAGCAACCATACCAATCACCTCGGCAGCGAGACCAGCCCTTACCTGTTGCAGCATGTGCACAACCCGGTCGACTGGTATCCGTGGAGTAAAGAGGCGCTGGACAAGGCGCGCCGTGAGGACAAACCGATCCTGCTGTCCATCGGCTATTCCGCTTGCCACTGGTGCCATGTCATGGCGCACGAGTCCTTCGAGGACGCGCAGACCGCCGCTGTAATGAACGAGCTGTTCGTCAACATCAAGGTCGACCGCGAAGAACGCCCCGACCTTGACAAGATTTATCAAACTGCACACCACCTCCTCACGCAGCGCGGTGGCGGCTGGCCGCTGACGATGATCCTCACGCCCGACGATCACACACCCTTCTTTGCCGGCACCTATTTTCCGCCCACCCCGCGCCACGGCATGCCGGCCTTTGCCGATCTTATGCGCCGCGTGGAGGCGTTTTACCGCAAGCAGCGTGCGGACATCGCCAAGCAGAATAGCGCATTAATCAATGCCCTGCACAGCACCAACCCCGCGCCTATTGCGCAGGAGATTGCGCTTAATCCGGCACCGCTGCACACGGCGCGCCGCCAGATCGAAGAGAGCTTCGACCCGCAATACGGTGGCTTCAGCAAGGCACCGAAATTTCCGCACCCCACCAACATTGAATTACTGATGCGCCAGTGGGCGCACTCAGTGACGGCAACCGGACCTGACAAAGCCGATGGGCGCGCACTCGGCATTGCACGCTTCACCTTGCAGGGCATGGCACTCGGCGGTATTTACGATCAGCTCGGTGGTGGCTTCTGCCGTTACTCGGTGGACGAGCGTTGGATGATCCCGCACTTTGAAAAGATGCTCTACGACAACGGGCCGTTGCTTACCTTGTATGCCCAGGCTTGGGCCGCCGTGCGCGAACCCTTGTTCCGGCGCATCACCATCGAGACCGCGAATTGGGTAATGGCCGAGATGCAGTCGCCCGAAGGTGGATATTATTCCACGCTCGATGCCGATTCCGAGGGGCACGAGGGAAAGTTTTACGCCTGGACTCAAGACGAAGCACGCACCCTGCTTAACGTGCAGGAATATCAAATTATCGCGCAACGTTTTGGGCTTAATCGCCCGGCCAATTTTGAAGGAAAATGGCATTTACACGTTTATGAAAATACCGAGTCGGTTGCGCGCGATCTTAACCTGTCTGAAGAACGGGTCATGGAAGTTTTAGGCATCGCGCGGCAAAAATTATTCGAGGCGCGCGAGGTGCGCGTGCATCCGGGCCGCGATGAAAAAATTCTCACCTCCTGGAACGGCCTGATGATTAAAGGCATGGCCGTGGCAGGACGACTGCTCGGCGATGAAGAGTTTATTGATTCAGCGGGGCGTGCCCTCGATTTCATCAAGGCGACGCTATGGAAGGACGGCCGCCTGTTGGCAACTTATAAAGACGGCAAGGCGCACCTGCAAGCCTATCTCGATGATTATGTATTTCTCATAGACGCGATTCTGGAATTCAGCCAGGCGCGCTGGCGCGATGGCGACCTGGCGTTTGCCGTGGAACTGGCGGAGGTGGTGCTTGCGCGTTTCCAGGATGATGAGAACGGCGGCTTCTTCTTCACGGCCGACGATCACGAAAAACTGATGTATCGCCCCAAACCAGTAATCGATGATGCGACCCCGGCGGGCAATGGCGTGGCCGCAACGGTGTTGGGCCGCCTCGGGTATTTATTGGGCGAGCCGCGCTATCTTGGTGCCGCCGAGCGTACCATCAAGGCGGCATGGCAGGACATCGAACGCATACCTTATGCGCACACCACGTTGCTGCTTGCCCTGGAAGAACTGCTCAACCCGCCGCAGAATATTATTTTGCGCGGCGAGCCGCAAGCAATGCA
>JAYSPZ010000138.1:0-11406 GCA_043721815.1 Gammaproteobacteria bacterium
GAGGGGGAGGGAGCAACACGGTGGCAGGATTTTATGTCGCTGTGTTTAAAGAGTCCCCATCCCCACAATGTGATACCCGCTGTCTACGTGTACGATCTCGCCGGTGATGCCGGCGGCGAGGTCGGAGCATAAAAAGGCCGCAGCATTGCCGACCTCTTCGATGTTGACATTGCGCTTGAGCGGGGCATTTTTTTCGACATGCTCCAGCATCTTGCGGAAATCACTGATACCGGCGGCGGCCAAGGTTCGAATCGGCCCGGCGGAGATTGCATTTACGCGGATGCCCTCCGGCCCCAGGCTGTGTGCCAGATAGCGCACATTGGCCTCAAGGCTGGCCTTGGCCAGTCCCATCACATTGTAATTCGGCATCGCGCGTTCGGCACCGAGATAGCTCAAGGTAAGCAGCGCGCCATTGCGTCCCTGCATCATATTGCGCCCGGCCTTGGCCAAGGCGGCAAAGCTGTACGAGCTGATGTCGTGCGCAATGCGAAAGCCCTCGCGCGTCACACTGTCCAGATACGTCCCTTCCAGTTCGTTGCGTGGGGCATAGGCGACCGAATGGATGATGATGTCGAGGCTTTTCCAAAAATCGTCAAGGCGCTCGAATACGCTATTGATCTGTTCATCACTGCCGACATCGCAGGGCAGGGCGATGTCGGACCCGCACTGTGAGGCCATTTTCTCGACACGCTCCTGGAGCTTTTCGTTTTGATAAGTGAAGGCGAGTTCCGCGCCTTCACGATACATAGCCTCGGCGATGCCCCAGGCGATGGAGCGATTGCTGGCGAGTCCCACGATGAGGGCACGTTTGCCTGTTAAAAATCCCATAGTATTTTCCTTATATATTTTCCGGCGGAGGAGAACTTACTGCAAAAATACAGCACCTACACGGCAGACACAACCCTTGTCTTTTGCAGCGGAATCGGCAAGGGGATTGCACAACTGACCGCTATCATCCAAGATGGCGCGGATGAAATTGCCTTGGTATTTCTACCGGCGTTTGCTTGTTTGCCTGCGCCTTATCACTGCCACGGGGATTGTTTTCTCCGGGTTCCTGCTTTCCGGTTGCGGCCAGCCCTGGAATAACCCCTACCCCGCGCATCAGACAGGGAAGAATATTTTATATTCCGTGTTCGATGAGCGCCCCAAACATCTGGACCCCGCGCAATCGTACGCCGCCAATGAGGCGGTATTCACCGGCCAAATCTACGAGCCGCCGTTGCAGTACGATTATCTGAAGCGCCCTTACACGCTGGTTCCGCTTACCGCCATGCAAGTCCCGCAGCCTGTTTATCTGGATACCACCGGACGGGTTTTACCCGATGGTGCGCCCGCTGCGGACATCGCCTATAGCATCTATGATATTACCATCAAGCCAGGCATTCGTTACCAGCCGCACCCGGCCTTTGCGCAGGATGCGGCTGGTAATTTTGTTTATCACAGTTTGACTACGAAGGATCTTGAACAGATCAATTCACTGGGTGATTTCAAACACACTGGCACGCGTGAACTGGTGGCCGCCGACTATGTTTATGAGATCAAGCGCCTTGCCCATCCCCGTCTACAATCGCCAATACTCGGTGTGATGAATGATTATATCGTTGGGCTTAAGGACTATGCACAAACGTTGAGTCAGGCGCAGGCCAAGGGAGGCGGCGGCGCTTACCTCGATCTTAGCCGCTATCCGTTGGCAGGGGCCGAGATTATTGACCGCTATACCTACCGCATTAAGATAACAGGCAAGTATCCGCAAATACTGTATTGGCTGGCGATGCCGTTTTTCGCCCCGATTGCGCCCGAGGTCGACCGGTTTTACACGCAGCCGGGCATGGCGGAAAAAAATCTTAATCTGGACTGGTACCCGGCGGGTACCGGCCCGTATATGTTGGCGGTCAATAATCCGAATCGCCAGATGGTGCTGGAGCGTAACCCGAATTTTCGCGGCGAGGCTTATCCGAGCGAAGGCGAGCCTGATGACGCTAAAAATGGTTTGCTCGATGATGCAGGCAAACCAATGCCGTTTATCGATAAGGTGGTATACAGCCTGGAAAAGGAAAGCATTCCCTATTGGAGTAAATTTTTGCAGGGTTACTATGATGTATCGGGCGTCAGTTCCGACAGTTTCGATCAGGCGATAAACATCGGTGCGCAGGGCGACGCGGCGTTAACGCCTGCCATGCAGGACAAGGGCATCGCATTACTCACCGCCGTCGAACCCTCGGTTTTTTATTTAGGGTTCAATATGCTCGACTCGGTGATCGGCGGTTACGGTGAGCGGGCGCGCAAATTGCGTCTGGCAATTTCCATCGCCGTCGATCAGGAAGAGTCTATCTCCATTTTTCGCAATGGACGCGGTATCGCGGCGCAAGGGCCGATCCCGCCCGGCATTGCCGGTTATGTCGAGGGAGAGGAGGGCATTAACCCGTATGTCTACGATTGGTTGAACGGCAAACCGCAGCGCAAGTCCATAGCCGAGGCGCGCCGCTTGCTGAGCGAGGCCGGATATCCCAACGGGCGCGATGCGCAGACCGGAAAACCGTTGTTGCTTAGTCTCGATACCACGGCCTCCGGCCCCGAATTTAAATCCTATCTGGACTGGATGCGCCGGCAGTTTCGGAAAATAAATCTCGAATTGGTGGTGCGTGACACCGATTATAATCGTTTCCAGGACAAGATTGAGGATGGCACCGCGCAGATCTTCCAGTTCGGCTGGAATGCCGATTATCCCGATCCGGAAAATTTCCTGTTCCTGCTCTACGGCCCCAATAGCCGGGCGTTAAAACACGGCGAGAACTCGGCGAATTACGACAACCCGGAGTTCAATCGTCTGTTTGAACAAATGAAGAATATGGAAAACAGTCCGCAGCGTCAGAAAATTATTAACAAGATGGTGAGCATCGCGCGGCATGACGCGCCCTGGGCGTTTGGTCTGCACCCTAAACAATTTTCGCTATACCACGCGTGGTACGGCAATGCCAAACTGAACCTGATGGCCAACAACACGCTCAAATATAAGCGCATTGACGCAGGCCTGCGCGAACGCAGCCGCGCGGCGTGGAACCAGCCTACCCTGTGGCCGCTGGGGTTGTTGATCGGCGTGTTGATACTAAGCGCTATTCCCGCCGTGCTGACTTATATGCGCCGCGAAAAAGGCACGGCGCGCGGCGTGGTGGTATAACTTAAAATGATTGATTAGGTGACTCCTTCCCCCTTGGCGAGGGGGCAACTGGGATGGGGGTGTAGGGAAGAAAGCTACTTCCACCCCCACCTCAATCCTCCCCCATCAAGGGGGAGGAAGAACCAAACGATATAATCCAAATGGTAAACATTGACCATGGCACAAATTTTAATCCTTCGATGGTGAATACCTGAATGTTCGCCTACATTATCCGCCGCGTTCTGTACGCCATCCCGATCCTGATCGGGGTGAATCTGATTACCTTTGTGCTATTTTTTGTGGTCAATAGCCCCGATGATATGGCGCGTGTACATCTGGGGGTAAAGCATGTAACGGAACAGGCGATTGGCAAATGGAAGGCCGAGCGCGGCTATGATAAACCGCTGTTATTTAATAGCGCTGCGGCGGGTTCTGAAAAGATTACCGATACCATCTTTTTCGATAAATCGGTCGCATTATTCGGTTTTGAATTCGGCAGTGCTGATGACGGCCGCGACATCGGTTATGACATCCGTCAGCGTATGTGGCCCAGCCTCGCCATCGCGTTGCCGACCTTGATCGTCGGCATTCTGGTATACCTTACCTTTGCGCTGCTCATGGCATTTTTTCGCGCCACTTATATAGACATCTGGGGTGTGGTGTTGTGCGTCATATTGATGTCGATATCCGGCCTGTTTTACATCATCGGCGGGCAATATCTGATCAGCAAACTCTGGCATATCGTGCCCATCTCGGGCTACGACACCGGCATTGAGGCGGCGAAGTTTATTTTGCTGCCGGTGGTCATAGGCATCATCAGCGGCATCGGTTCCGGCAGCCGTTTATACCGCACTTTTTTTCTTGAAGAGATCGGCAAGGATTATGTGCGCACCGCCCGCGCCAAGGGTTTATCGGAGGCGCGCGTGCTGTTTCGCCACGTGCTGAAAAACGCCATGATTCCCATTCTTACCGGCGTGGTAGTGGTGCTGCCCAGCTTGTTCATGGGCAGTCTCATCATGGAATCCTTTTTTGGGATCCCGGGTTTAGGAAGTTATACGATTGATGCGATCCAGTCGCAGGATTTTGCCATTGTGCGTGCGATGGTATTTCTGGGTTCCGTGCTCTATATCATCGGCCTCATCCTCACCGATATTTCCTACACGCTGGTCGATCCGCGCGTGAGGCTGGCATGATGGATTTCATGCCCGTTGTATTGTGGACCGATGCGCTGATCTTTCTGCTGGTGGCGATGATAGTGATCGTTGTCCTGCGTGCGCGGCGCAAGGAACATTTGCGCGCACCGTGGCGCAGTGTGGCCCGCAGCGCTATGGGTATGGGCACGCTAGTCATCTTGCTGGCGTATATCGCTATCGGTCTGCTCGATTCGCTGCACTTCCGTGTGCCGTTACCCGGTAATCCGGCGCGGCCGGGGCAGACCGACTATTCGATCGAGGTGCAAAGCCTGCTGGATAAAATTGCCGCGCCTCTCAGAACCCGCGATGAGAAAACCTATTCGGCACCGTTTGCCACACAACTTTATGTCAAAGAGACAGTGGAACTGGCTGATAGCAGTCAGGTGCGTATTTACCCACGTCTCGCTTACGGTGGCGCCCATCTTAAAGACCCGGCAGGGCGCACGCGCGACATTCTCGTGATTTCGGGCAAGGCCGTGCTGGAGGGCTTGCTCGTGTGGGTGATTTTCTGCGCGCTGATCGTGGCCCTGCTTACCAGGGGCAGTCGGATTTCATATACACACATGGCCGGTAAAGTCGTACGCGGTACAACAGAAATTCCCTGGCGCGGTATTTTGCTGACCGTGGGAATCATCATATTAGTTACCGCCTTGGCCGCTGAACTCGGTGTGAAATACCATATCTTCGGCACCGACAAGGTTGGGCAGGACGTGTTTTATCAAACCTTGAAAAGCATCCGCACCGGCCTGGTCATCGGCACGCTGACGACGCTGGTCATGCTGCCCTTCGCGGTGCTGCTCGGCATCATGGCCGGATATTTTCGCGGCATTGTCGATGATGTCGTGCAATACCTTTACACGACCCTGAGTTCCATTCCGGGTGTATTGTTAATCGCCGCTTCGATTCTGATCTTGCAGGTGTATATGGCAAATCACCCCGAACAGTTCGACACCATTGCCATGCGCGCCGATACGCGTCTGTTATTTCTTTGCATCATCCTCGGCATTACCAGTTGGACGGGTCTGTGCCGCCTGCTGCGCGGCGAGACGCTCAAGCTGCGCGAGCTCGACTACATCCAGGCCGCTACCGCGTTTGGCGTGGGGCACTTCAAGATCATCACGCGCCATATCCTGCCCAACGTCATGCACATCGTGCTGATTACCGTGGTGCTGGATTTCAGCGGCCTGGTGCTGGCCGAGGCGGTACTGTCCTATGTCGGTGTGGGTGTTGATCCATCGACGATCAGTTGGGGCAATATGATTAACAGTGCGCGCCTGGAGATGGCGCGCGAACCGATGGTGTGGTGGCCACTGCTGGCGGCGTTCGTGTTCATGTTCATGCTGGTGCTGGCGGCCAATCTTTTTTCGGATGTCGTGCGCGATGCCTTTGATCCGCGCCTGAGAAAATTGTGATGGTCGATACCGCCTTGCTGCGTGTGAAAAACCTTAAGACCTGGTTCAACACGAAGCAGGGAGTACTGCACGCAGTGGACGGTATCAGCTTCGAGATTCGCCGTGGCGAGACCTTTGCGCTGCTCGGCGAATCGGGTAGCGGTAAATCGTTGACCGCCCTGTCGATCATGCGCCTATTGCCCGCCACGGCCAGTATCTCCGGAGAGGTACATCTGGCCGGGCAGGAGCTATTGCAATTGCCCGAGGTCGAGATGCGCAACGTGCGCGGTGGACGCATCGCGATGATCTTCCAGGAGCCGATGACCAGTTTGAATGCCGTGCTTACGGTCGGCGATCAGATCGGCGAGGCCTTACAGCGCCACAAAAGTCTAAAGGGCGGACCGGCGCGCAGGCGTACCATCGAACTCCTGGATGCCGTTGGCATAGCCGAGCCGCAACGTCGTTACGGCGAATACCCGCACCAACTCTCCGGTGGTATGAAACAGCGCGTGATGATCGCCATTGCGCTGGCCGGTGAGCCGGAATTACTGATCGCCGACGAGCCGACCACGGCGCTGGATGTCACCATCCAGGCGCAGATCCTGGAGTTGCTGCGCAAACTCCAGAAAGATAGGGGCATGTCCATCCTGCTCATCACGCATGATCTGGGTGTGGTCTCCGAGATGGCCGACCGCATCGCCGTGATGTACGCGGGCCAGATCGTGGAACTCGCCGAACGCGCGCAATTTTTTGCCGCACCGCAGCATCCGTATACCAAAAAACTTTTTGATTCCCTGCCCGGCATGGGCAAGCGCGGTGAGCGTCTGGCGGTGATACGCGGCACTGTGCCGCCGCTCACGCAGGAATTTTCCGGCTGCCGGTTTACCCCGCGCTGTGATTACGCCTGGCAGGCCTGTAAGGATAAGGTGCCTGCCTGGATCGGCGCTGCTCAAGTAGTCGGCCCTGACGAACCGGGCGTGCTCTGTCATCTATACGATGCGCCGGTGGCGGCGACTCGCCCTGCGGGAATTCCACCGACATTGGCTGAAGTTGACGTGGATGTGCCGGAAAAACCGGCCAAAGAAAGCTCCGGCGCACCGGATGTTTTATTGCAAGTACGCGATCTCAAGGTGTATTTTCCCATCCAGAAGGGCATCTTCAAACGCGTGGTCGGGCATGTGCGCGCCGTCGATGGCGTCACGCTCGACATTCCCAAGGGACGCACGCTTGCCTTGGTGGGCGAGTCCGGCTGCGGCAAGACCACGGTCGGCAAAGGTATTCTGCAATTGATCCGCCCAACGTCGGGCAGCGTGAGCTTCGAAAGTACCGACTTGCGTTTACTCAAGGGCGCGGCGTTACGCGCACGTCGTGCCGATTTTCAGATCATCTTTCAGGACCCGTATTCCTCGCTCAACCCACGCATGATTATTTCCGACATCATCGAAGAGGGCATGATCGTGCAGGGTGTCGGAGGCACGCCTGTAGAGCGCGGTAAACGCGTGGACAGTTTGCTGGAACAGGTGGGCTTGAACCCCGAGATGAAATATCGTTACCCGCATGAATTCTCGGGTGGCCAGCGTCAGCGCATCTGCATCGCGCGCGCGTTGGCCGTTAACCCCAAACTTATTGTCTGCGACGAGCCGACCAGTGCGCTCGATGTTTCAGTTCAGGCACAAATCTTGAATCTACTTAAGCGTTTGCAAGATGAGCTGGGTATCGCCTACCTGTTTATCACCCACAACCTGGCCGTAGTGGAATATCTGGCACACGAAGTCGCGGTCATGTATCAGGGGCGTATCGTCGAATATGGCAAGATGGAGGATGTATTAAGCGTCCCTGCTCACGCCTATACCCAAGCCCTTTTACAGGCGGTGCCGCTTATCGGGAATCGGCCGCATGCCACGCTGGATTTGGGAAATAGCTCTTGGCCTACGGTAGAATAAAGCGGCGTAATCAGGCATGCTAATTGCTAGAGACATTAGGGTGAGAGTTGTGAATTATTAGCCAAATTAATAGCCACTGTCCTACACTTGCATAAAAGCTGTAGGATTTACCGTAATTACTGAGCTATAACAGCCTGTAGGGGCATATCATGAAAATGAAGGTTTTCACGCAAGAACTCGTATTTGGCATGTATGTCAGTGAATTGGACAGGCCTTGGCTCGACACGCCTTTTCTGTTTCAGGGCCTTCTCCTGGAATCACAAGATCAGATAGAGCAACTGCAACAGTTGTGCGTATACGTTTATGTAGACCTGGAACAGGGGGCTGAACCGCTTGCCCCAAGGCGGACACCGCAGGCCAACGTAAAGGCCGATGGGGCCAAGGTGCCGCCACGCCCCACCTTGGCCTACGTCAACGATAAACCCCTCAAATCTGCACAAACCCAGGATGCGCGTACCTACCCGGACCGAAGGACCGTCAAGGAAGAACTTGGCGAAGCGGGCCGGGCGCGCACCAAGACTCAGCAGTTGATCACGAGCATTGTCCAGGACATCCGCAACGAGCGGATCATGGATGTCAGTAAAATAAAGGCATCCATCGATGAAATGGTGGAGAGTATTATCCGCAACCCTGATGCGTTACTTCTGCTCACCCAACTGCGCGATAAAGATGCCGATAGCTATGGTCAGGCCGTCGATGTTGCGATCTATTTATTGGCCTTCGGACGGCACTTGGGGTTCCCCAAGGAGGAGCTACGGTTACTGGGTGTAGGTGGTTTGCTGCAAGATATCGGGAAGCTCAAATTGCCCGTTGAACTTTTAAGGAAAAAAGATAAATTCACGGCAGAGGAGCGCGAGATAGCGGAATCCCATGTTTTATACAGCGTAGAGATTTTGAGAAAAACGCCGGGCATCCCTCCCGCCGTTATCGAGCTTGTCGCCACGCATCACGAACGGCAGGACGGCAGCGGTTATCCGCGTGGTTTAAGCGGGGAAAGTATCGGGGCACTGGGCAGTATGGCGGCGATTGTCGACACATTCAGCGCACTTACGCGCGAACGCCCTTACACCAACTCCGTTTCGCCACGCGAGGCGCTGGAGATCATGTCCGCCTGGCGCGGTAAATATTTACACGGTGGGTTGTTGGAGCGTTTTGTCCAATGCATTGGCATTTACCCGGTAGGGAGCCTGGTCGAACTCAATACGGGCGAGGTTGCCGTGGTGCTTTCGCAGAACAGGATTTATCATTTCAAACCCAAGCTCATACGTATTCTCGATCCCGATAAAAAACCGTATGATAACCCCAGCGTGTTAGACCTTTACGGTGATCCTGTGGCCATGAACGATGCGCCGTACCAGATACGCAAATCGCTGGAATACGGAACGTACAATATAGATCCCAAGCAATATTATTTATAAAAAGGGATGTCATGTGCATTGCCGGGCATGACTCGGTGAGTGTTGCTAGACACGAGCCGTGCAAAGGCCGTATCTCGATGCGTTACGGAAACCAAAGCTAGTGCTCGGTAATCATACCCTACTACTGGAAGCCTTGGGCTCCGAGATCAATAAGCGCCAACAGGATGATAAGCATATCCTTGCCGTGCTGGTTATCAATCTCAATAACTTCATAACGAAAACTGACGGAGTCCTGGGTTATCATGCGGGCGATGAGCTGCTACAGGAGGTTAGCCGCCGACTGAAGTCCCTGCTGCGCGACAGGGATATTCCGGGATTTATCAGCCGCAATGAGCTGGCCTGCATCCTGCCGTCCATCACCAGTGAAGGTTACGTAATATTGGCGGCGCATAAGATTCTGCGTACGTTAGAAGAGCCGTTCATGCTGGCGGGTCGCCAGGTGTTTATCAGTGCCAGCCTGGGTATTTCGCTTTACCCGGAGCTAGGGAAGGATGCGGATAATCTGCTAAAGCAGGCCAATGTGGCCATGCACGAGGCGAAGCGCACCGACAACCCTTATGTGATTTATCGAGCTGAGCATGACCTGCTCAGTCAAATACAATTTGAAATCCACGCAGACTTGAGTGGCGCGATTCGTAACGGCGAATTATTTCTCTGCTACCAACCGCAACTTGATTTACGAACGGGACAAATCTTCGGTACAGAGGCATTGGTGCGCTGGAATAATGCCGCCAGAGATGCTGTCCCACCTTCCGCTATAATCGCAGTTGCCGAAAACACGGGCCTGATCTCCGCACTTACCTGCTGGGTGTTCAATGCCGCGCTACGGCAACAGTCACAGTTTCGCCAAGCCGGTTTGGATATCGGTGTGAGCATAAATTTTTCCGCGCGTAATCTCACCGAACCGGAGCTTCCTGAATTTATTACCCAGGTCTTGAAGACATGGGCCGTGCCGGCCGACAAGGTCACTATAGAAATTACCGAACACACCATGATCGCGGATGAGAAACGCTCACTTGCCGCGCTGTCCAAGCTTAAGGACATCGGCATGAAACTTTCTCTGGACGATTTTGGGGCGGGCTATGCGTCCCTGTCTTATTTGCGAAAATTGCCCATAGACGAAATCAAGGTCGATATTTCTTTCGTTAAGGATATGCTGCGGATAAAAGAGAATGAAAGGATTGTGCGCTCGATTATCGCCTTGGGACATAATTTTGATCTGGAGGTCGTCGCAGAGGGGGTGGAAGATAAAGAAACCCTGGATAAGCTGCTGAATATGGATTGCGATAAGGTTCAGGGAAATTACATAAGCCCTGCCGTGCATGCGGAAGAAATTGGGGAAATTTCCTCACGTTACCATAACACGCCCCCTCCCTAGGCTTCGGCCACGCGCAATTAGTGTCCGTCGCGGGTCGGCAGATAAAACAAGCCTATCGAGCTGGCCACCAGCACCACAACCCCGAGCGTTAAAATAGAGGTGACGGCCGATGCGCCCTGCGCTGCGGCCAGGGTATAAATGCCGGTCGCCGTCAGCATGGTGATGTTCTCGCTAAAATTCTGCACGGCTACGGCATTGCCGCTGCCTACGCTACGATGCCCGATGGCCTGCAAAACCGCATTCATGGGCACGACAAAAAGGCCCCCGGAAATGCCTATCGCAAACAGCGCGAGGTGTGTCGGCCAGAGGGCCTCCGAAGCGCTGAGCAAGAGAATGCAGCAGCCCAATAATAACGCTGCCATACCGGTGCGGCGTAAATACTCCATCGGGATAAGACGCGGCGCGAGCAGCGCACCGACGGCGATGCCGATAGCGATATACAAGGTCAGTTCGGCGATCTGAGCCGTCGTCGTGGTCAGTAGTACCAACGGTGCCCAAACCACCAGCATCAGGCGCAATAGTGCCGCAGTCGCCCAGAACAGGCTGGTGCCGAGCAGGGAAAATCGTGCGCGGCCATTTTTAAACAGGGCACCCGTTATGCTTATAAAATGTGGCAGTGCGGCGGCCCGTTCGCGCTGTTGCGCCGGGATGCGTGTGATGAACACGGCGCACAGTGCCGATACGCCGTAGAGCATAAGCACCAGGGCCAGCGCCCACGGCACCGAATGATCGGCCGTTTGAGCGCCGATCCAACTGCCTGCAAGGATGGCGAGGATCGTGCTGCCCTCGATCCAGCCATTCGCCTTCACGAGTTTTTCCGGTGCCACCAATTCCGGCAGGATGCCGTATTTGGCCGGACTGTACATGGCCGCACCTACGCCAATCACGCCATAGGCGAGCAAGGGATCCAGATGTATCAGTAGCAT
>JAYSPZ010000139.1:0-4732 GCA_043721815.1 Gammaproteobacteria bacterium
AAGGCCATCGCGGCACCCGCCGTTACGGCGCTAAACAGCAGGGTCATGGCCAGCAAGGTATAGGTGTTGCGTACCATCTTGTTGGTGGCCAGTGCTGCTTCGCGTCTTACCACTACAGGCTGATATGTGTTCATGCGTAAACTCCTGATTCAAGGTTAATTTATCTACAACGGCTAAGACAGATTCGGCGCGGTTAAGTTCCTAGCATACCCATCCCAGGATGAATAGCAAGTGCATAAATCCCGTATCTTGGGAAGCTCTGACTTAATCAGAGCTTCTTTAAGGCATATAAGGTGACATTGCTTGAGGTTGTAGTGTGAACATGTAGCGCACGCTACATTTGACTCTACCACCCCCATCCAAGCCTTCCCCCGTCAAAAGGGGGAAGGGGTGAAGGTACAGCGCACGCTACTCATAATCGAAACTGGAAAAGCGTGGCCGGTGGTCATGCCACCGGCCTGCTTAAAACCATCTTAATTGTGCTTCATTTCGTCTTCTTTCATCGCTGCCTTGGCAGCATCGCACTCTGTCTGACTCATGCTCAGGAAGCCCTGACCTTTGCAGCTATTCTTGCCCGTGCAGCCATTTTCACCTTTGCAGTCGCCATGGCCTTTACACGAGTTCACGCCTTCGCAATGAATCTTGCCGTCGGCACTGGCACCCGCCATGTCACCGGCGGTGGCAAAACCGGCACCTGCGAACATGCTTGCGGCGGCGGTTGCCAGAAGAAGGCCTTGTAACGTTCTTACTGTATTCATTTTTAATCTCCAATTGTGGGTGGGTTTACATTTATTGCGCTCAACTAACTTCCGGCCTCACTATAGGTCGCACGACTCACATTATCCTCACAAAAAGATCACATTTTTCAGCGCAGTATTGATCGATAAGTGAATCAAGAGAGACTGAGGCGAGAATATCCATTTGAGTTCCAATTATAGTCGATAAACTCTATCTCGTAGGACTCTTTGGCTAATGCCTTTGCCAATTCGGGATCGGCGATATAAGGTCTTAGGTAATCTATCAACGAGCCTGCGCTCATTACGAAATCCTTTTCGAACCACTTGAATATTTTCGAGAGACGGGCCAGCCTTTGCTCGCGGTCGAAGACATTACGCGCTGGATCATTGACGAAATCAATGACGCTTTGCTCTAGCTGCGCCTCCAATATCTCCGCGTTATACGCCCTGGAGGATAGCTTTGGGCAGGAAACGGATGCGCATACGATGGCAAAGTGTACGCGCGGTTCCCGGAATTCCGGGATTAAAATTTTCCGTTGCAGATCGTGCAGGTTCAGCGTCTTTCCGCCTGCACGATATTGCTTGCTGATAAAATAGCGGTAGCGTCCTATCCGATTCTGCGGGGAATAGCCGTCCAAGATGCCCTTAATCGCCCAGGCATTATAGGCGTTAATCCAAAAGGCGAGGCGCTTTGAGCGCGTAGGCAACGCGTGCGGATCGACTTGATTCAACTGCTCAAGATAGGCCGCAAAACGTGCATCGGCGGCAATGGCGGAATAATCGACTACGCCGTTTTTGACATGGGCTTGCAGCACTTCATCGAAGGCCTTGTGGGAAAAATTCCTGGATGAAGAATAGCTCGCCTGTGCAGCCTCATAAGCATCCAGATAAAAACTGAACGTGGTGCCGCGATTCACAACGCTACTGGCCTGGATGCCGGTGCCATGCAACTCCAGGATACGTTTGGTGATGGCGAGTCCCAAGCCCGAACCGCCTATCTGTTGGTGGCGCGTTTTTTCCACCCGGTAGAAACGGTCGAAGACATAGGGCAAATCGTCGGGCGAAATGCCGCAGCCAGTATCGCTTACCTGGATGCGGATAGCTTCTTCCTGGCGCGTTAAACTAATGGTGACCGCGCCTCCCGATGGCGTATAGCGCAACGCATTGTCAATGAGATTTTCGAGAACGCGCTCCATAAGCCCGATATCGATATTAACGAATGGCAGATCATCTTGCAGATCTGTCGTTAGCACCACACCTTTCTGCTGTGCGCCAAGCTGTAATTCCTGTACAACATCCTGCACGAGTTCGCCCATGGCAATGGCCTCAAGCGTAAGCGGAGTGATCTGCGCATCAAGCTTCGCCAACTCGAATAACTCGGCTATCAATTTAGCCAAACGTTCGCTATGGTGCAGTGCTATCTCCAAATAATTGCGCTGCTCCTGTTCGCTCAGCTTGCCCTCCTTAATAAGCAGCGTCTCGATATAACCTTGCAGCGAGGCGAGCGGCGTACGCAAATCATGGGAGACATTGGCAACGAGTTCGCGGCGCAGCGTATCGGTCTGCTTAAGCCGTTGCATTTGATCCAAAATACGTTCGGCCATCTGATTGAAACTAAGGCCCAGCCGCCCAATCTCATCACCCCCCGTTACATCAAGAGACTTCAAAGCGTTAACTTGCGTCGGCTCGATAAAATCATTGCGCTGAAAGTCCTCCATCGCGAGACTCAAGTGCGTTAGCCTGCGCGTTAAAAATCTGAACATTAGCAGACCGGCGCATAGGGTAACCAACATGCTGGCCGCGACTGCCCAGGCGCTCAAGCGCAGAATGTAGCTGCCCTGCAACATCTCCGCCACGGAGTCGTATGCCTTCCCGCCCAGCACCACATACAGATAGCCCGCAGGCGATCCTTGGGCCTCGTTGAAAAGGTGCCCGGTAACGTCAGTGTTGTCGGGCGGTAAAATCTGCCGGGCCGCCGCCTTAGCCGGAATGGGCGCAACGGAAAATATTTTTTGTTGCTTGAGATCGCGGGGATCATCGCCGAGGATAGGCATTTGTTTACTGCCGCTTAAAAAATTTTTTATAGGTTCCAGCGCGACGATTTTACGTTTTAGTTTATCGGGTGGCGCAGAGCAGGCGATGACGCGGCCGTGTGGGTCCAGAAGATATATTTCGATATTGGGATTTATCGCCATCAGCATGTGGAAAAGCTCTTCCAATGCGGGTTGATTAACCCGCCCCTCCTCAATCAAAATTTTTTCTGAAACGAGGTGTTGGGCGAGCGTGCGATTTAATTGCTGATTGACTTCTTGCTGGTAAAGTTGCGTGCTGAACAGGGTCAAACCGATGTATAAGCCGCCGATCACACAGAGCAATCCCAGCAAAACTACGGACAACTTGGCGGAAAGCGTTTTGAACATGGCCTAAGCTTGGGACGTACGATCCGTTAGTGTGTCAGTGGCGATTCCTTCCGGCGTTTGTGGCGCTTGGGTATCTTGCAGATCAGTAAACTTATAGCCGATACCCCACACGGTGCGGATATAGTCAGGATGCGCGGGATCTTTTTCGATCTTCGCCCGCAGCCGATTGATGTGCGAATTTACCGTATGCTCGTAGCCGTCATGCCCGTAATTCCAAACAAGATCGAGTAATTGCGAACGCGTATAAACCTTGCCGGGATGCCGGGCAAACTGGAGCAGCAGCGCGAATTCCTTGGCGGTGAGTTCGATCTCCCGGCCTTGCAGGATAACCTTGTGCATCTCGATATCAATCGTGAGATCGCCGACCTGCAAGATTTTTTGCAAGGAAGTCAGCGTCGGCAGCGCAAGCGCCTCCACGCGCCGAAAGATCGCCTTCACGCGCGCCACCAACTCACGAATGCTGAACGGCTTGGTCAGATAATCGTCGGCACCGACCTCCAGCCCCAGCACCCGGTCGAACTCGGATGATTTGGCCGTCAACATTAAAATCGGTGTGTAGTTGGATTCGGTGCGCAGACATCGGCACACCTCCAGGCCTGCCATGCCGGGAATCATCAAATCCAGAATAATCAGATCGTAGGAGCGGGCGCGCGCCTGCTCGAGTCCCTGCGCACCGTCGTACATCAGATCGACCCGGCAATCCAGATCGCGCAGATGCAGTTGTAGTAAATGGGCAATGTCTCTGTCATCTTCAATGACGAGTATCTTACGCGCCATGATTGACTCCGCTACTGGCTTGGTAGCCAGCACTATAAGCCTGGAGTATCACAAAATCATCCCGCCTGAAAAAAGACCGTGAGGTAATTAAATGAGAGCCTGGTTGGCAGGCATAAAAAAGCCCCGGTGTGTGCCGGGGCTTTCAGAGTTTACAAATAATGCTTTATTCAATCGTCGCTGTTAGCAAAACCGAGCAAGTGCAACAGGCTGGTGAACAGATTAAAGATGCTGACATAGAGCGTGACAGTCGCCATGATGTAATTGGTCTCACCGCCGTTCACGATCTGGCTGGTTTGGTACAGAATTAAACCCGACATCAGCAGCACGAACATCGCCGACACGGCTAGTGACAAGGTCGGCATATTAAAGAAAATGGCTCCCAGCCCCGCAAGGAAGGCCACCAGAATGCCGACCATCAAAAAACCGCCCATGTAGCTGAAGTCCTTGCGTGTGGTCAGGGCATAACCGGACAGGCCCAGGAAGATTGCGGCCGTGCCGCCCATGGCCATCATGACCACTTGATCGCCGTTGGGGAGATTCAGATACATATTGACGATTGGCCCCAGCGTTAAACCCATGAACCCGGTAAGCGCAAACACCGACACCAGGCCCCAAACACTGTTTTGTGTTTTGTGGGTTGCGTACAGCAGGCCAAAATAACCCACCAGTGTAATCACCAGGCCCAGCGACGGCATATTGAAGGCCATCGCGGCACCCGCCGTTACGGCGCTAAACAGCAGGGTCATGGCCAGCAAGGTATAGGTGTTGCGTACCATCTTGTTGGTGGCCAGTGCTGCT
>JAYSPZ010000140.1:0-2572 GCA_043721815.1 Gammaproteobacteria bacterium
GCGTGGCCAGCGGTATGCCTTGTCTTAAGGCCAGTTCGAGGTAGGAGGCATCGTAAGCGGATAGTTTGTAGCGCCGCGCCAGTTGCAGGGTATCAGACAGCGCGTGCTGAAAGGTGGCCGCGTCCACTGCAATATCCACGCCTTCCAGCATCTCAAGAAACGCGCCGCTCCGCGCTTCTGTCACCAAGGCTTTTGCTTCCGCTCTGGCAATGACGTTTGCTACTTCCAGCCCCCATGTCACGGGTACGAGGGCGTTGGCCTTTTTCATCGCATCAAGCACTTTGCCAGCGTAGGCAAGTTCTTGTGGCTTGCCGTTACCAAAGAACCAACGCATGGTCACCGAGCTATCAAGGACGAAGCTCACGCGCGCCCTTCTTCGATGAGAGCCTTGATGTTTACACCACGCACCGGATCGGCCCGCATGAAGGCCTTGAGCTTTTCTGCTGCCGCAACCTTGTCCTTAGCCCGCGCCCCCAGGCTGGGCACCAAATCCGCTATGGCTTCGCCGCGATTGGTAATGGTAAAGCTTTTGCCGATTTTTACTTGCCGCAGCAATTCAGGGAGCTTTGTTTTCGCTTCATATGAACCAATTTTTATCTTCATGACTTCCCCCCTGTAATACGCAATTAACATAGACCAGTATATAGACCAGTCCACTTAAAATCAATGAATTCCATGGCCAAGAGGATGATATAAAATTGTGATAACTGCGCGATAAAGAGGTGATACTCCGGCCTTATACTGTGCGCACTGGTGGAAACATATGTGTGGAGATAGCGCCATGAACAGACATCAATTCATAGCAACATGCCTGGGGCTTGCGACCTTGCCCCTTATCGCATCCAGAACTTTTGGTGACGATAAAAAAATGCCGACGGGCATAGCAAAGATCACCAAATCAGATGCGGAGTGGAAAGCGCTGCTGACACCCGCGCAATACAATATTTTGCGCGAGGAAGGCACGGAGCGCAGCTCCTCCAGTCCGCTGAACCATGAAAAACGTAAAGGTCAGTACGTCTGCGTCGGCTGCGCTCTGCCGCTGTTCACGTCCGATATGAAACTCGACAGCACCATCAAATACCTCATGTGCTTGCAGCTCTACGTGGCGGCTTAATCACCGGTCGAATTTTCTTGTAAAACGGCACGCCGTAGTGGGCTGGATACCCAGTACATCTGCCGCTGATCTGGCAGTAACTTCCAGTACAAAAAATTCCAGAAATCTTAACTGCTGTTTCCTTACTAACTTACAACGGCTTATCTTCATTTGATGAGCTTAACATCTAAGATAATCTACTTCAGCCCCTTATCTTTAGTTGAATGCTGTCTGGGATAATCAGCTCTAAGGCGATTGGCAGATGGTCCGAGAAGGGGTGGCTCAATACGCGCACATTGTTTATTTCGAGCAATGGCGTTACAAGAATATGGTCGATATTGCGCTGCGGGCGCCAACTGGGGAAGGTATTTAATGCCTGCGTCGGTTCACGTAGCTGCGTGTTTTTAAACAAGATGTCCATCTCTGGGCTCTGCGGCTGGCAATTCAAATCACCCATCAGCACCACATGCTCGTGCTCATTCACAAGTTCGCTGATATAACCCAACTGGCGCAGGCGTGCACGCTGCCCCAAGGCAAGGTGAATCAGCAATAAGACCAGGGCAGAACCCTTGTCACCGTAGCGCACCACCATGGCACCGCGTCCGGGCAGGCCGGGCAGCTTGTGCTCGGCGACCTCGGTAGGCTGATACTTGCTGAGTAGCGCCGTACTATTCTGGGCGATCTTGCCCAGGTTGCGATTGGTCTGGGAATACCAGTAGGGAAACTGCCCGCAGTTCGCCAGATATTCCGCCTGGTTGATAAACCGACTGCGCCAACTCCCCGCATCGACCTCTTGCAGGGCCACCATGTCAAACTCGCTTATCAGCCGCGCGATCTTGCCGAGATTGCCGAGGCTCTGTGCGTGCGGTAAGACATGTTTCCAACCCTGCGTGAGGTAATGGTGCATGCGCGTCGTGGCGATGCCCGATTGAATATTGTAGCTGAGCAGGCGCAGGGATTTTTTACCCTCCGGGAATGCCTGTTCTGTCTGTTGCGCAAGGTTCATGTGGGACAAATCATCTCCCCCAGCTTTTCGGCCAGCTTGTGATTCTCGCGGTAATCCACCGGACAATCGATAATGCTCACCGTGTTATCCGCCAGCGCCTGCCTCAGTATGGGCAACAGGTCGGCGGCGCACGTCACGCGATAGCCTTTGGCACCGAAGGATTCCGCATATTTTACGAAATCGGGATTATTGAAGTGAACATTCGAGACCCGGCTAAAGGCATTCATCTGTTTCCACTCGATCAGGCCGTAGGCGTTATCGCTCCAGATCAGGATTACAATTGGCGTGCCAATACGCATGGCCGTTTCGATTTCCTGCGAATTCATCAGAAAACCGGCATCGCCGGTCACCGCCACGACGGCGCGCCCCGGCCGGGCCAGGCTTGCAGCGACCGCGCCGGGGACGGCAATCCCCATACTGGCAAAGCCGTTCGAGATGATGCAGGTATTGGGATATTCGCAGCGCAGCATGCG
>JAYSPZ010000141.1:0-4498 GCA_043721815.1 Gammaproteobacteria bacterium
CGCGCGGCAGTGGCGCATAGCCTGGAAGAGGCGCAGCAGGTGCAGGCGCAGATCGGTTTTCCGACCATCATCCGCCCCTCATTTACCATGGGCGGCAGCGGCGGCGGCATCGCCTACAACCGTGAAGAATTTATCGAGATCTGTGAGCGCGGCCTGGAGGCATCACCGACACGCGAACTGCTCATTGAAGAGTCGGTGCTGGGCTGGAAGGAATACGAGATGGAGGTGGTGCGCGACCGCAAAGACAACTGCATCGTCGTGTGCTCCATCGAAAACTTCGACCCGATGGGTGTGCACACCGGCGATTCCATCACTATCGCACCTGCGCTCACGCTGACCGACAAGGAATATCAGATCATGCGCGATGCCTCGCTGGCGGTGTTGCGCGAGATCGGCGTGGAGACCGGCGGGTCGAATGTGCAATTCGCTATCAATCCAGCCGACGGGCGCATGATCATCATCGAGATGAATCCGCGCGTATCGCGCTCCTCGGCGCTGGCCTCCAAGGCCACCGGCTTTCCCATCGCGAAGGTTGCCGCGAAGCTTGCTATCGGTTACACGCTCGACGAGCTTTCCAACGAAATTACTGGCGGCGTTACGCCGGCCTCGTTCGAGCCGACCATCGACTATGTTGTGACGAAGATTCCGCGTTTTACCTTCGAGAAATTTCCGCTCGCTGATTCGCGTCTTACTACGCAGATGAAATCGGTGGGCGAGGTGATGGCGATAGGCCGCACCTTTCAGGAGTCGCTGCAAAAGGCGATACGCAGCCTGGAGACCGGCGTTGACGGATTTAATGAAAGAGTCGATTTAGCGGCACCCGACGCCCTGGACAAGATCAGCACGGAGCTGCGCGTGCCGCGCGCCGAGCGCCTGTGGTATATCGGCGATGCCTTCCGCGCCGGTATGAGCGTTGAAGAGGTGCACGCGCTGACCTATATCGACCGCTGGTTTTTGGTGCAGATTAAAGAGTTGATCGATATAGAAGCGGAGCTGCGCAAACTGCCTGTCTCCGAGCTCGATGCCGCTCAAGTCTATGCCCTAAAGCGCAAGGGTTTTTCCGATGCGCGCCTGGCGCATTTAATCGGCATGAGCGAGACGGACTTTCGCGCACTGCGTCACAGTTTTAATGTGCGCCCCGTCTACAAACGCGTCGATTCCTGCGCCGCCGAATTTGCCTCCAACACGGCCTATCTGTATTCGACCTACGAAGAAGAATGTGAGGCCCTGCCCAGCGAGCGCAAAAAAATAATGGTATTGGGCGGCGGGCCGAACCGCATCGGCCAAGGCATCGAGTTCGATTACTGTTGCGTGCAGGCCGCGTTGGCCATGCGCGAGGACGGCTATGAAACCATCATGGTCAACTGCAATCCCGAAACCGTGTCTACCGATTACGACATTTCCGACCGTCTTTATTTTGAGCCGCTGACATTGGAAGACGTGCTGGAGATCATCCATGTGGAAAAACCCACGGGCGTGATCGTGCAATATGGCGGCCAGACCCCGCTCAAGTTGGCCCGCCCCCTGGAAGCGGCAGGCGCGCCGATCATCGGCACCTCGCCGGACTCCATTGATCTTGCCGAAGACCGTGAACGCTTCCAAAAAATGATTACCAAACTCGGCTTGCGCCAACCGCCGAATCGCACCGCACGCGATCCGGAAGAAGCCGTGCGACTCGCCAGGGAGATTGGCTATCCGCTCGTTGTGCGGCCCTCGTATGTCCTGGGCGGACGCGCCATGGAGATTGTGCATTATGAGGAAGACCTGCGTCGCTACATGCGTGATGCCGTCAAGGTGTCGCACGACTCGCCGGTGCTGCTCGACCGTTTTCTGAATGATGCGATCGAGGTCGATGTGGATGCTATTTGCGACGGCAAAGACGTGCTCATCGGCGGTATCATGGAGCACATCGAACAGGCCGGTGTACACTCGGGCGATTCCGCCTGCTCGCTGCCGGCCTTCAGTTTGAGTGTGGACATTCAGGATCAATTGCGTGCGCAGATCACACTAATGGCCCACGAGTTGCACGTAGTTGGCTTGATGAATACGCAATTCGCCATTCAACGCGAACAGATCTACGTACTGGAAGTGAATCCGCGCGCCTCACGCACCGTGCCCTTTGTCTCCAAGGCTACCGGCCGTTCGCTGGCCAAGATCGCGGCGCGTTGCATGATCGGCAAAGGCTTGGCGGAACAAGGCATGACCCGGGAAATTATCCCCTCGTATTTTTCCGTCAAAGAAGCCGTGTTTCCGTTTATTAAATTTCCCGGCGTGGATACCCTGTTGGGGCCGGAGATGAAATCCACGGGCGAGGTAATGGGCGTGGGGCGTAGCTTCGGCGAGGCCTTTGCAAAATCGCAACGGGCTGCGGGGGCGAGTCTGCCGCGTGGCGGCAATACATTTATCAGCGTGCGCGACACCGACAAGCCTTACGTTGCCAATGTGGCATGCGCCCTCATCGAACAGGGCTTTAAGGTCTTTGCGACGCGCGGCACGGCGAAAATCCTGGCGGCGGCAGGGCTTGCGCACAGCCCGGTAAATAAGGTCACCGAGGGACGTCCGCATATTGTCGATATGATAAAAAACGACGAGATCAGTTTGATTGTAAATACCGTCGAAAGCAGGCAGGCTATTACCGATTCTTATGCCATTCGACGTGCCGCATTACAGCATAAGGTGAGTTACACGACGACGCTGGCCGGTGCCAAGGCCATTTGTCTTGCGCTTAAACAATTAGATGCATGTGATGTAAATTGCTTGCAGGATTTGCATCAGGAGTTGGAAGTATGAGCAAGGTACCGTTGACGATTAAAGGGGCGGAAAAACTGCGCACCGAATTGCAGGAGCTTAAATCAGTGGTACGTCCTCGGATTATCGCCGCGATCTCAGAGGCGCGCGGTCACGGTGACTTGAAAGAAAATGCCGAATACCATGCCGCCAAGGAGCAGCAGAGTTTTACCGAGGGACGCATTGCCGATATCGAAGGTAAGCTATCGAATGCGCAGATCATCGACGTGAGTACCGTGAACGCGAACGGCCGCGTAGTATTCGGTGCCACTGTGGATCTGGTGAGCGAAGAGACCGGTGTTGAGGTGACTTATCAGATCGTCGGCGATGATGAGGCGGATATCAAGATCGGTTTGATCTCGATCAGCTCGCCCATTGCACGCGCGCTGATCGGCAAGGAGGAGGGCGATGTAGTCTCCGTGCAGGCGCCCGGAGGAGTCAGGGAGTATGAGATCGTCGGTATTCGCTATGTTTAGCCGATCCACCCTGTCCGGCGTAGGGCAGCGCATACTCTTGACGCTGTGGGTGGGCGGTTTGTGGGCAACCGGTTATCTGGTCGCGCCGTTGTTGTTTCACATGCTCGATGACCGCCGTCTCGCCGGCGAGATCGCTGGCCGCATGTTCAGCGCCATGAATTATCTCGGGCTGGCCTGCGGCATGTTCTTGCTGCTTACGGTGATATATCAGGCCGGGCGCGACTGGGCACGCACCTGGCAGCTCTGGGTATTGGTGGTGATGTTGTTGCTCGTCAGTGTCGGCGAGTTTGTCTTGCAGCCATTGATTCATGCACTCAAGGCCGCAACACCCGAGGGCTTCATTCACGGTAGTGCCCCCGCTGCGCACTTCGGCATGCTGCACGGTATATCTTCATTACTATTCCTTATTACCAGCCTGCTCGGGCTTGCCCTCGTTGCTTGCGGGCTCAAGCAAAATAGCGATCAGTAGATTTCATGCGTCGGCACCAGCCGGAACGGGATCATGGCGCGCAGTAAAAGCAGCAGTCGCTGGTTAAAGGAACACTTCGACGACGAATACGTCAAAAAGGCCCAGCAACAGGGCTATCGCTCGCGCGCGGTGTACAAATTGCTGGAGATTAATCAAACCGATCGTATCCTCCAACCCGGCATGACCATCGTGGATCTCGGCGCGGCCCCGGGTGGATGGTCGCAATTGGCGGCCCAGATTGTAGGCGAAAAGGGCGCGGTGATCGCCCTCGATATTCTCCCTATGGATGCGCTGAAGGGTGTGGAATTTATCCAGGGTGATTTCACCGATCAGCAGGTGCTCGGCACCCTATTGAAAAAGATCGGTGCGGCCAAGGTAGGGCTTGTAATGTCGGATATGGCTCCCAATATCACCGGTATCAATTCCGTTGATCAGCCGCGCGCAATGTATCTCGCGGAGCTGGCACTGGATCTGGCGCATCAGGTGCTCACGCTGGGCGGCGATTTACTCATTAAAGTCTTTCAGGGTGAGGGGTTTGACGAGCTATACAAGGAGCTGCGTGCGTCGTTCAAGCAGGTACTGGTGCGCAAACCCAAGGCATCGCGGGCGCGCGCCCGCGAAGTCTATTTATTGGCAAGAAATTTATGCCGACCAAAGTCACACGGTTAATTCGCAGGGTTCGAGCGCGGCTCAGTGCGCTGGTATGAAACTATAGTGTCCGATAGCGTCTAACCCAAGACGTACTCCAATTATGTTAAACTAAGCT
>JAYSPZ010000142.1:0-2787 GCA_043721815.1 Gammaproteobacteria bacterium
ATTTCCTCGGCGCGCCAGTCACGAAATTTACGCAACCGCGTGAGACCGTTCTGCAAGGCTTCGTTAGCCGGGTCGATATGCAGCCCCAAAATATGTACGGTCTGATCCTTCCAGGTAACCGAGATTTCTATGCCGGGCACCAGCGTAAGCCCAAGAACATCAGCAGTAATGCGGGCCTCGTCCAGACCTGCCGTGGCGTCGTGATCCGTCAGCGCCAGCACGTTTAACCCATTGGCATGCGCGCGCTCGACCAGCGCGGCCGGACTCAGCGTACCGTCGGATGCCGTGGAATGGCTGTGTAAGTCGTACCTTAGCGTCATATTGCTCGGTAATTACGAACAGCAAAAAATGGCAATAGCCAATAGTATGCGCCATTTGCTCTCGAACCAACGATTCACGTACTCGCTGTAATTTAAAATCCAGAAAGGTTTATAATATGCGATTATCCTGAAGGTCTTAAAACGCACGCCTATCGTGCTGGAGAATCCGTCCATGACGTTTGTCGTCACCGAAAGTTGTATCAAGTGCAAGTATATGGATTGTGTCGAGGTCTGCCCGGTGGATTGCTTCAACGAGGGTCCTAATTTTCTGGTCATCGATCCAGATGAATGCATCGACTGCACCTTGTGCGTGCCCGAGTGTCCGGTCAATGCAATCTACCCCGAAGACGACGTACCCGCAGACCAGAAACATTTTACCGCACTCAACGCCGAACTCGCCAAGCAATGGCCGGTGATTACCGAAAAGGGCGAGCCGCCCGCCGATGCCAAGGAATGGGACGGCGTGAAGGATAAACTCCAATACCTGGAGCGTTAGTTGATTCTCGGCTACTGGCACCGTGTAACCCATGTCTGTAGGTCTTGAGGGCACGGCCGACCATCCTGCTTACCTGATTCCTTACGATCAGGATCTATTTGACCTGCTTACCCGGCAAATTATTGAACGCGCGTGCAGCCTTGATGCGTGCGCTTCCAGCCAAATCGTTGTCATCATCCCCGATCTGCTTGCCGCACCCCGCCTGCAACAATACCTGATCGAACAAGCCCGGCGCATGCACGGCGAGGTACCGGCGGACATTCACATCAATACGCTGCGTGGCTGGATAGCGCAGAACATCCTTATCGACCAGGCTGTCATCAGCACACACGCCGGACGGCTAATGCTGGTTGAGTCTTTGATGCAGTATCCCGGCCTGCTGGGCAGTGATAATCCTTGGCGGCTCGCCGACGGTCTGATTGAGTTATTCGATCAGCTTACCCTGCATCAACTCAACCTACCCGATGATTTAGATCAGTTCAGCCAGGAATTAGGTAAGGCGTATGGTTTGGGGGGGTACACGCCGACAGGTCTGGGGCAAGAGGCGAAGATTGTCCATACGCTCTGGCATGGGTGGCATAAGCAACTACGCGAAGAAGGTGTGATCGACGCGCAAGGTGCTTATCTATTAAAACTCAAGAAGAGCCTGACGAGCATAACCGCCGATATACACTTTTATCTGGCCGGGTTTCACGAACTGCTCCCTGCTGAGCTCGCGTGGTGCGACACTTTGATGCAGCATCAACAACTGAGCCTTTTCGTGCAGGGATCAGTTGCAACGGATGTCGGCGCGGCTGACTACCATCCCGACGCACCCTTGGCGGCCTTGCTGTCCGATTACATTACATTGGATAAAAAAAATGATTCAAGCTCGTTTATAAACTCTGCTTATGCCTTGCGTGGTCCTGCGCTGGGGCAAAGGGCGCGTGCATTTTCTACACAAAACCCTGTAAGTCCCGCAGCGGAACGGCTCTCCCTGTTCGCGGCCCTGGGCACCGAGCAAGAGGCCAACGCGATCGACGTTCAGATACGCCGCTGGTTGGGGGAAGGCAAACAGAACATCGGCATACTGACTGAAAACCGGCGCCTCGCACGACGTGTGCGCGCCTTGCTGGAACTATCAGGCATCGTTTTGCAGGATGCTGCGGGTTGGGCCTTATCGACTACAAGTGCCGCCACCGCCCTGGAACGCTGGCTACAAACGGTGGAAGAAGACTTCGCTCACCTGCCCCTGTTCGACCTCCTTAAATCCCCGTTTATTTTTCCGGAACACGAGCGACGCACACATTTATCCGTGGTTTATCACCTTGAGCAAACCCTCACGCGTGCCAATATCGGCCACGGCCTATTACGCTATCACCGGCAGCTTGCCGCCCGGCAAGGACTCTCCGCAGCCGATCTCGAGGTATCGTCCGCTATGGTCAACTTGCTCAGCGAGCTTGAGCACGCTGCCCTGCCTTTATTATCGTTACTCAAGGGCCATAAACACCGGCCGGAAACCCTGCTGAACGCCTTGCATGAAAGCCTGCAACGCCTGGGCATGGATCAGGCCTTGTTTGCAGATGCCGCCGGGGTCGTTCTGTTGCAGGAACTCGCAACCATGCGTCAAGCCTTGGCGGGCCGCAGTCTGCGCATGTCCTGGCCGGAGTTTCGTACCTGGCTGAGGCGCGGATGGGAGGCCACAAACTTCCGGCCCGTCATTGGCGCGCACAACACTGATAGAAAAGTACAGTTGCTCGATCTTGCCCATAGCCCGCTCTGTCGCTTCGATGCGCTGATTATTGCAAGCGCCGATCGTGAGCACTTACCCGGCGTGGCCGCACCCTCGCAGTTTTTTAATGCCACGGTGCGGCGTGAACTGGGCCTGCCCACCACACACGATATTAACGTCACGCGCTTCCATCACTTTCGTCGCATGTTGGAGGCGGCACCGCAGGTGCTTATTACGTTGCGCCGCGAGCAAGATGGTGA
>JAYSPZ010000143.1:0-2250 GCA_043721815.1 Gammaproteobacteria bacterium
CGGATGATGTCACGGGTCTTTGTCAGGCGAAGACTTGCTACCCTCGGCGGCCTTGTTGAATAGAAATTGCCCGATCAACTGTTCGAGCACGAGCGCGGATTGGGTCAGCTTGATCTCGTCGCCATCCTTGAGCATGCGATCATCGCCGCCAGGTTCCAGACCCAGGTATTGCTCACCGAGCAGGCCGGCGGTAAAGATGCTCGCCGAGGTATCGGCGGAGAGCTTGTATTCGTTGCCGATATTGAGTTTGACCAGTGCTTGCTGGCTTGCTTCGTCAAATCCGATGGATTCGACCCGGCCTACCAACACGCCCGCGATGGTCACCGGTGAGCGCGGCTTAAGCCCGCCGATGTTTTCAAATTTAGCGATTACATGATAGCCCTTTACGGTGCCGGTAAAGGCACCCAGGTTGCTGACCTTCAAGGCTAATACCAGCAGCGCCGCGATGCCGACGAGAATGAACAGGCCGACGGTAATCTCTACGGTTCTTTGTTGCAGCATGTCACATATCTCCAAACATCAGCGCGGTTAATATGAAATCCAGCCCCAGCACGGCCAGGGCAGTATGTACCACGGTGCGCGTGGTGGCGCGGCTCACGCCTTCCGAGGTCGGCACCGCGTCGTAGCCTTCGAATACGGCAATCCAACTGGCGACAAACCCGAACACGATAGTTTTAATGATGCCGTTCAAGATATCGTCATAAAAGCCCACTTTAGCCTGCATCTGCGACCAAAACGCGCCTTCATCCACGCCCAGCAGACCCACGCCGACAAAATAACCGCCGAATATACCCACCGCGCTGAAGATCGCGGCGAGCAGCGGCAGCGAAATGATGCCCGCGATAAAGCGCGGCGCCACAATGCGAGAGAGCGGATCGACCGCCATCATCTCCATGCCGGATAACTGCTCGGTCGCCTTCATCAGGCCGATCTCGGCGGTGAGCGCAGAACCGGCGCGCCCGGCGAACAAGAGCGCGGAAATCACCGGGCCGAGTTCACGCACCAGCGACAAGGCCACCACGATACCCAGCGACTTTTCCGCGCCGAAGGTCACCAGCGTATTGTAACCCTGCAATGCCAGCACCATGCCGACGAACAAGCCGGAGACCACGATGATGAGCAGCGATAAGACACCGACAAAATAGAGCTGCTGGAGGATGAGGCGCGGCCGCTTGATAAGTCCGGGCAGGCCCATCAGCACTTGTACTAAAAAGATATTGGCGCGGCCCAGGCGTTCGAAAAAATTGAGGCCCCAGCGCCCCAGAGTTTGCAGACTGGCCATCATGGGTGCGCGTCCTCTGGTGTCTCATTGAGCAGGTCTTGCCGGTAATCCGGGGCCGGATAATGAAACGGCACCGGGCCATCAGGCAAGCCGCGCATGAACTGCTGCACCCGCGTGGAGGAGGAATTAGCGATGGCCTCCGGTGTGCCCTGACCGATGATCTTGCCCTCCGAGAGCACATAGATGTAGTGCGCAATCGCGGCAGTATCCTGCACATCGTGCGAGACGATAATGCTGGTCAGGCCGAGGGATTCATTAAGCGTGTCGATAAGCGTCACGATCGCGCCCATCGAAATCGGGTCCTGTCCGGCGAACGGTTCGTCATACATAATCATCATAGGGTCCAGCGCGATGGCCCGCGCCAGCGCCACACGCCGCGCCATACCGCCCGACAGCTCGCTCGGCATGAGGGTACGCGCCCCACGCAGGCCCACCGCCTGCAATTTCATCAGCACCAGGTCGCGGATCAGCGCCTCGGGCAGTTGGGTGTGTTCGCGCAGGGGAAAGGCCACATTATCGAACACACAGAGATCGGTGAGCAGCGCACCGCTTTGGAACAGCATACCCATGCGCTTGCGCAGTTGATAAAGTTCGCCGCGTTTAAGTTTGGCGACATCCTTGCCATCGACGAGAATGCTACCCGAACTGGGCCGCAA
The DNA here is from genome assembly GCA_043721815.1 of Gammaproteobacteria bacterium. Classification (GTDB taxonomy): domain Bacteria; phylum Pseudomonadota; class Gammaproteobacteria; order SURF-13; family SURF-13; genus JBDSTW01. The sequence goes on from JAYSPZ010000143.1 coordinate 1,939, forward strand.
CTGGCCGCCGATCAGGCGCAGCAGCGTGGTCTTGCCCGTGCCGCTGGGGCCCATGATAGCGGTGATCTTGCCGCGCTGAATGTCGATATCCACGCCGGCGAAGATCGCGCGTGTGCCGCGCGCAAAGTGCAGATCGCGAATCTGCACCAGGGGCAAGGCTTGGTCGTCCGTTTGAATCGGCATAGATTCCAAGAGGATGTTTTTGGCGACAACGGCTTATTAGAAGCGGCAAAGTATCAAGAACGTCATGCCGGAAGTCAAATCAGCCTGGGCCGTTACGGGTTTACGCCGCCGCAGCCCCGTAGCCCCAAA
>JAYSPZ010000144.1:0-3304 GCA_043721815.1 Gammaproteobacteria bacterium
CAGTTCGTGGATTATTTTAATCTGAAAAGTCTGGATGAACTCCCCACGCTCGCCGAGATACGCGACCTCGACCAGATCAATATCGAGCTTGATTTGCGCATGCCGGAGCTTGGCGTGGCCAATGATGCCGAGGGAAATAATCCGGCGGAGGGGGATACAGATTACGCCGCGCACCCTGAAGCACCGGACATGACAGATCATGCCGCTGCGTCCCGTGAGTTAAAACATGAGTGAGAAGCTGCAAAAGGTACTCGCCCGCGCCGGTTATGCCTCACGGCGCGAGATCGAGACCTGGATAGCGGCCGGTCGTATTACGATTAACGGCGCGCCCGCAAAACTCGGTGATCGCATCACCGAAAAAGACAGCATCTGTATCGACGGCCACGCCCCGCAGGCCCATCGCCTGAGCGGGACCAAGCGCCGCGTGCTCGCGTATTACAAACCCGAGGGCGAGGTCTGCACACGGTCCGACCCAGAAGGACGCCCCACTATTTTTGATCACCTGCCCCTGTTGCGAAATGGACGCTGGGTTGCGATCGGCCGTCTGGACATCAATACCTCCGGTTTAATTCTATTAACCACGGACGGCGATTTGGCGCACAAACTCATGCACCCGTCGACTGAGGTAGAGCGCGAGTACGCCGTGCGCGTGCTGGGTCAGGTGGATAAAGACATGCTGCAACGCCTGAGCAGCGGCGTGTTGCTCGACGACGGCGAGGCGCACTTCGATGCCGTGAGCGATGCCGGTGGGCAGGGTTCAAATCATTGGTATCACGTGATCTTGAAGGAGGGCCGCAACCGCGAGGTGCGCCGGTTGTGGGAATCACAAGGGGTGAAGGTCAGCCGTCTTACGCGTGTGCGCTACGGAACGGTTCCGTTGCGCCGTGGTCTGCGCGCGGGACGCTGGGATGATTTGGATAATGATGCCATTCAGTCGCTATTACGCCTGGCAGGCCTGGAGGCCGCTCCCAACGAACAAAAGCCGGTGCCACGGCCCAAGGTGAGGAGCGGGAGATCGGCCGCTCGTTAGCCATGAGCTTCAATGCCGTCTACGACACGCTTTATCAAAGCTACGGCCCGCAGTCCTGGTGGCCTGCGGAGAGTCCGTTCGAGGTGATGGTCGGGGCCGTGCTGACGCAAAACACCGCTTGGGGCAATGTCGAAAAGGCCATCATCAATCTCAAAAATGCCCATAGCCTCGATGCCCAGGCGATTGTGGATGCCGTCCCGGAACAACTCGCGGCCTGGCTTAAGCCGTCGGGCTATTTCAATATCAAGGCGCGGCGTCTACGCAATTTCTGCCTCTGGTATCTGGAGCGTGGCGGCTTGCAAGCGCTCGCCGCCCGCGACACTCAAGCCCTGCGCTTGGAACTTTTGTCGATCAATGGCATAGGGTCGGAGACCGCAGACGATATCCTGTTGTATGCCTTTGACCGCCCGGTATTCGTCATAGATGCCTACACGCGGCGGTTGTTCTCCCGTCTGGGCCTGATACAAGGCGACGAATCTTACGAGACAGTGCGGGCATTATTCGAGTCCGCGCTGACAGAAAATGGGCAGGGACGTGCGGCCTTATTCAACGAGTATCACGCCTTAATTGTCCGGCACGGGAAGGTGGTTTGCCGCACCCGTTCACGGTGTGCGCAATGTTGTTTGGCGGATAGCTGCAATTCTCCCGGCGTGTATTCATAAATCGGCGCTATCTTTTCTTGTAGCGCCGCTTGGTATAGTCTTAACAGGGTGGATGTATCGCCCTACGATTAGGCGATATGCCCCCCGATTTCTGCTTCTTGAATTCCCGCTTAAGCGGGAATGACGAGAAACCAGATTACTTAAAAACCATAAGAGAGAGGGTTATGAGCAAAAAACTATCACGGCGTAATTTCCTAAAGGTCTCGGGTGCAGGCTTGGTCGGTGCGGGAATGGTGGGGCTGGGCGCAGTTCCCGATACCGCCGAGGCAAAATCCAGGGCTACGGCTGTACTCACTGCTAAAAAGGCCTATTTGCCCAAGGCGAAGGGGCCACGCGTGGTGGTGGTGGGCGGCGGCACATCCGGTTTGACTATCGCCAAGTATCTTAAAAAGGAAAACAGCAAATTTGATGTCGTGCTGGTGGAAAAACGCGCCAGTTACACCTCATGCTTTTCCAGCAATCTCTGGTATCCCAATCTGGTCAATCTGGAATTCCTCAGTCACAGTTTTCTCGATGCTGCAAAAAACGGTAATTATCTATTTTTCAGCGCAACCTGTATCGGCATAGACCGCTCGGGCCGCAAAGTCATTACCGACCAAGGTGAGATTAGTTACGATTATGTAGTGCTGGCACCCGGCATCGATTATGACTACGCAAAGATCGGCATCGATAACCCCGAAGATGAATACCGCTTGCGCACAGAGTATCCGGCTGGCTGGACGATGGGTACGGAACACGTTACTCTCAAACGTAAAATAGACAATTTCAAGGGCGGTGTGTTTATCCAGACTGTGCCCAGTGGAAATTATCGTTGTCTGCCCGCACCGTATGAGCGTGCCTGCATGATTGCCTCGGTATTCAAGAAGAACAGCATCAAGGGTAAGGTCCTGGTGCTCGACCACAACCCCGACATCACCATCAAGAAAAACGGTTTCCACGCCGCCTTTAATGAGCTTTACAAAGATATCATCGAATATGTCCCCTCGATTGAAATCAGCGGTGTCGATGTCGACAAAAAAATCATCAAGACCGAATTCGATTCCTATCCATTCGACGATGCTGCGATTTATCCCAATGTTCGCGCCTCAAAATTGATCGAGAACCTGGGCCTGGTAGATCCCAAGAGTCCTCAGAAAGAGGCGAATATTGATGTCCTCAAATATAACGTCATCGGCGATGAGCGTGTGTATGTGGCCGGCGACTCTCGTCCCATGCCGTTTTCAAAGAGCGCAAATACCGCCAACACCGAAGGAAAATATGTGGCTAAGGTTATTTCCGCCCACGCTGCGGGTAAGCACATCGACTGGGTCAGTCCGGAGACCGTATGCTATTCCATGGTCAATGCCGATCCCAAAGAGGCCATTAGCGTGGATGCGCATTATGATTTTGATGCCAAAAAGCGCGAGTTCAGTTTTTCCAAAGATACGCAAATGTTCGAGGATCGGGATACCAAAAAAGGCGACGCGACACTGGATTGGGCGCAGGGAATTTACAGCGATTTATTCGGGTAGCCCGGCGGATTTGATTATTAAGGGCGTATCCGGCGCGATTTCTGCCAAGACCGTGACCGTTGACCTCGCACAACTCATGCCCGGCGCGACGCGCGTGAGTA
>JAYSPZ010000145.1:0-3787 GCA_043721815.1 Gammaproteobacteria bacterium
TATGCCCGTATTAGGCAAAACACAGCCGCGCATTTGCATCCAACAAGGTGCACAAAGTCTTCAATAATTATTCCTTCGCTATTTCCTGCAAGCGATAAAGCGTTTCCAACGCCTGCTTCGGGCTAAGCTCATCCGGTTGGATATGGATAACGGCCGCTATTAAGGGATGTGGTGTCGACGGGGAAAATAGCGGCATCTGTTGCGGGTCGGGAGTCGGCAGACGGCCAGCCTCAAGTTGCTTGAGACGTTGCCTGGCAAGCTCGATTACCTGACGCGGCATGCCCGCCAGGGCGGCAACCTGCAAACCGTAACTCTGGCTGGCGGGTCCATCTTTTACGGCATGCAGGAACACGATAGTGTCTCCATGCTCAACGGCGTCGAGATGCACATTCGCAATGCCTTCAATGGTCTCCGGCAGCGCCGTCAATTCAAAATAATGCGTGGCGAACAGGGTAAAGGCGCGCACCTCGCGTGCGATGTGCAGCGCGCAGGCCCACGCCAGTGACAGCCCGTCGAAGGTACTGGTGCCGCGGCCGATCTCATCCATTAATACCAGGCTGTGCACGGTCGCGTTGTGCAGAATGTTTGCGGTCTCGGTCATTTCTACCATGAAGGTGGAACGGCCGCTCGCCAAGTCGTCGCTTGCGCCGATGCGTGTAAAAATACGGTCGATGGGGCCAATGACGACGCGTCGCGCCGGGACAAAGCTGCCGATGTGGGCAAGCAGAGTAATCAGCGCGACCTGGCGCATGTACGTCGACTTGCCGCCCATGTTCGGCCCGGTGATGATGAGCATGCGGCGCTGGTCGTGCAGGCTGATATCGTTGCATACAAAGGGTGTGTCCAGCGTGCGTTCGACCACCGGATGACGTCCATCCTCAATAGTGAGTTCGGCGTTTGCAACGAGTTGCGGCGGATTAAAATTCAAGGTGTCGGCGCGTTCGGCCAGGTTACTCAACACATCGAGTTGCGCGAGTGCGGCCGCGGTAGTCTGCAAGCCCGATAACTCGATGAGTATTTTATCCAGCAGTTCTTCATACAAGGCCTTCTCGCGCGCCAGGGCACGCTCATTGGAGCTCAGCACCTGGTCCTCGAAATCCTTTAATTCCGGCGTGATGTAACGCTCGGCCCCCTTCAGGGTCTGGCGGCGTTGATAGTCGGCGGGGACGCGCTCGGCCTGTGCGCGCGTGATCTCGATGTAATAACCGTGCACGCGGTTGTAGCTTACCTTGAGCGTACTGATACCGCTGCGTGCGCGCTCGCGTGTTTCCAGGTCGAGTAAATACTGGCCGGCGTTTTCGCGCAACGTACGCAATTGATCGAGTTCGGCATCATAACCGCCGGCTATCACGCCGCCGTCGCGTAACAGCATGGGCGGATTTTCGATAATTGCCTTGACTAATAAAGCATGCAGATCGGGATAGACACCGATGTCTTGACGCAGGATATGCAACAGCGGGGAATCGATGTCTTTCAGAATGGCGCGCAGTTCAGGCAACAAACCCAGCGCGATGCGTAGTTGCGCAAGATCGCGCGGCCGCGCCGAGCGCAACGCAACGCGCGCCAGGATGCGCTCCATATCGCCGACATTGCGCAATAAATTATGCAGGCCTGAATAACAGCGATTATCCAGGAGCGACCCAACGCAGTGATGGCGCTCGCGCAGCACGGCCTGATCGCGCAAGGGGCGATTGATCCAGCGACGCAGGCAGCGGCTGCCCATCGCCGCGGCCGTCTGATCCATCACCGCAGCCAGCGTATGCTCGTGACCACCGTTGATATTGATCTCGATCTCCAGATTGCGGCGGCTGACCGCATCCAGGATAAGACTATCCTCGCGGCGTTCAACCGTGATGGCGCGGATATGCGGCAGGGCGGTGCGTTGCGTCTCATGTACGTAATGCAGCAGACAACCCGCCGCGCCGATAGCGGCCGTCAGGCCAGCGCAGCCAAACCCGGATAGATCGCGCGTGCCCAATTGCGCGCACAACAGGCGCAAGGCGCTGTCGCCTTCAAAATGCCACGGTGCCTGGCGGCGCACGCCGCGTCGGCCGTCCAGCAGAGTACCGGCAAAGTCCTCGTTTACGAGCAGTTCGGCGGGTCGAATGCGCTCGAGTTCGCTGGCCACTTCCTCGGGGCTGTGCGCCTCCAGCACGGTAAAGCGGCCGCTGCCGAGATCCAGCGTAGCAATGCCAAATAGCCCCTTATCCTGATGCAGCGCGGCTAACAGACTGTCGTGGTGCTCCTCAAGCAATGCCTCATCGGTGAGCGTCCCCGGCGTGATAATGCGCATGACCTGGCGTTCTACCGGCCCTTTGCTTGCGGCGGGATCGCCTATCTGTTCGCACAGGGCGATAGATTCGCCCAGCCTGACGAGCTTTGCGAGGTAAGGCTCCACGGCGTGATAGGGAACGCCGGCCATCGGGATAGGCTGGCCTTGCGTCTGGCCGCGTGCGGTCAGGGTAATATCCAACAGGCGCGCCGCCTTGCGGGCATCATCGAAGAATAATTCGTAGAAGTCACCCATACGGTAAAACAACAGGGTGTCGGGATGCGCTGCCTTGATGCGCAGGTATTGCTGCATCATTGGGGTATGCGGCAGGGGGCTGGGTTCGGAAGTAGACATTGAATAAGTGTAGCGAAAATAATGTGATTACGCTGGCCGTCAGGGGCAAGACTTTTGCGGGGTGCGGGTACAGACGCTTCGGGTAACCCGCACGGATTACCGGATGGCAACTATAACCAATGTCAGTGTTGCGGTGAACCCCGGGGCTTTACGTGATCGTTGGTTTACAAGTGTTCAGCCCGATCAATTTATTCACCGGGCAAAAGCCAACGAATGCGCTTATGAGGGCTATCGCGGCTATTACCCATACCACTATCTTCAAGCTTGCAGACATCTCTATAAACAGGGTCAGTGCTACCAGCGCCACGCCAAGCACGATACGGAACACCTTGTCAGCGCCACCTACGTTACATTGTATAGCCATGGTATGTTTCCTCCGGGTGAATGATTAAATGAGTTTTGTGCAGGTATCTCCAAGGATGCTGTAAAAAAATATTTGACAATAACTTTATAATATTATAATTTCATAATATGAAAAACACCGCCGTCTCCTTCGAGTCTTTGTTTGACCAGTGCGAAAACACCTCGCGCTTGCTGAAGGCGCTCGCCCACCCGCAGCGCTTGCAGATACTCTGCCATTTATCCAACGGCGAAAAGACCGTGACGGAGCTGGAAGAGCTGTGCGGCGCATCGCAGTCCGCCGTATCACAGTTTCTGGCGCGCATGAAGGCTGAGCAATTGATTGCATCCCGCCGCGACGAGCGTTATGTACGTTACCGCATTGCTGACCCGAGAGTATATGCATTGATTAAGGCATTGCACAAGATTTTCTGTAAGGCATCAGCCTGATGAGTATCGCGAATCCCTGGAAGTTGTGCATAAGCCCGGAAACAAATTCACCGCGATATGCCGGAAATTCAACCGGGATACCACTGCACCAACGCGAGCTAAGGACAGTTAAACAATGGCGATCTTATTCGGGATACTGGTTGGACTAGCCCTGGGTTTGACGGGAGGCGGGGGGTCTGCGTTTGCCTTGCCGCTTCTCATCTATGGCTTGGGTATGGCGACAAAAGATGCCGTGGTCGTTTCATTAGCGGCGGTCGCGCTTACCAGCGCCTTCGGCGCAGTCACGGCATGGCGCGTCGGCTTGGTAGAGTGGCATCCGGGGATTATATTTTCCTTCACAGGGATGCTCGGTGCGCCCTTGGGCTTGGCCAT
>JAYSPZ010000146.1:0-5165 GCA_043721815.1 Gammaproteobacteria bacterium
GCCATCATTAATACCGGTGCGGGTGGTGGCCAGGAGGTTGCGCATCTGCATATACACCTGTTAGGCGGTGAGCCATTGTCGGAGTTTTAGGCAACTAACATTACGGGTCTTCACGACCCTTGTCTCACTCAAAGTTCGTTGTCAAATTGGAGAAAATTTATGATCGGTAGCCCTTTACAGTTGATTATCATACTGGCCATCGTGCTGGTGCTGTTCGGTGCGAGTAAACTGCGTAATATCGGCGGCGACCTGGGTGGCGCAATAAAGAATTTCCGCCGATCAGTCAAGGACGGCGAGGCTGCGGCAGATGACAAGCCCACTGTTCAGGACAGGGTGGACCAAGGCGATAGCGGACGCGTCATTGAGGCCGAGGTGGTCAGCAACGAGCGTATGGACGAGAAGGCAAAACTCTAAAAGTCAGCCGGGTTTTAACCCATGTTCGATGTCAGCTTTGGCGAGCTTGCGGTCGTCGGGATCGTTGCCTTGTTGGTGGTTGGTCCGCAAAAACTTCCCGGATTGGCGCGTAGTATTGGCTTATGGGTAGGCAAAACCCGGCGCATGATAGCCTCGGTCAAGGCCGATGTCGACCGCGAATTCAAGACCGACGAGTTGCGCAAGTTGCTGACCGAACAGCAGGAAGAGATGCGCGAGCTTCGTCACATCCTGGATGAAAACCGCAGCGCCGTGGAAACCGATATTCGGCAACTCAACTCCGAATTAAATACCTCAGCACAAGTTACTGGCATGAGCGCACCGAACGCACTCGCGGGCACCGATGCAAACCCCTCCGAACTGGCTGCACCGGCGAGCAACCTGCCCTTGTCGAACCTTGCCGATTCAACCGTAGCGCCCCCACCAAGAGAAGATCCCGATGGGCGAGCCTAGCAAGCTGCCTCCTCCGCGCCCTGAGGAGCAAACTTTAGAGCATCCGCTCATTGCGCATCTTCTGGAATTGCGTGATCGCGTGCTGCGCGTAGTACTCACTGTTTTTGCCCTTTTTCTCGCGCTGTTCGCCTTTAGAAACGATTTATACACCTTCCTGGCCAAGCCCTTACTGATCCATCTACCCAAGGGATCGAGCATGATCGCCACAGAAGTGGCCTCCCCGTTTTTGACTCCCTTTAAGCTGACCCTGATGGTATCCATTCTGCTGGCCGTGCCGGTGATCCTGTATCACCTCTGGGCATTCGTTGCCCCAGGCCTGTACAAGAAAGAGCGCAGGATGGTCTATCCACTGCTAATATCGAGTACGCTGCTGTTCTTTGCCGGCACCTCCTTCGCCTATTTTGTGGTATTCCCCTTGGTATTTGGCTTTTTCACCTCGGTCGCCCCTGTAGGGGTGGCGGTGATGACCGATATCACCAAGTACCTGGACTTCGTGCTCAGCATGTTCTTCGCCTTTGGCGTAGCCTTCGAAGTGCCTATCGCGGTCATTTTGCTGGTTTGGACTGGTGTCATTACACCCGAGGGGCTGGCGAGTAAACGTCGCTACATCATCGTCGCGGCATTTGTCGTCGGTATGATACTCACACCGCCTGATGTGATCTCACAAATCCTGCTTGCCGTGCCTTTGTGGTTATTATTCGAGGCCGGTGTTTTGGTGTCGCGCCTGTATGTGCGTAAGAAAGAGGCTGAGGAAGCAGCACCGGAGGTCGAAGAACCTTCCGTATCAGAGCGTGTCTTTACCACTCCTGCGGGCACCCAACCGGCGCTGAACGTACCCTATTCTATTGCCGCTGCTCCAAAACCTGCTGCGCCACCCAAGGAACCCGGGCAGGCTTAAATTCCAAGGCAGCATTTAGAGCCGGTACCGTTTAAGGCCTAAGTTGCGGCTCTTGCGCCTCAAGAACAGGGCGCTCACTGACCTTGGCCGTCAGGGAAATATTGTTGCCGTTGCGCAATACCTCGAGTTTGATGTCTGCTCCTGGAGCCACCTGCGCGACCGTATTCATAAGCGCCAACGGGTTATCGATGGGCTTGTCATTAATTTGCGTGACGATGTCCCCGCGCCTCAACCCCGCCTGCTCCGCCGGGCCGTTCGGCAATACCCCGGAGATAATGGCCCCTCTGGTATCGGCCAGGCCAAAGGATTCAGCCAAGAGCGGGGTAATCTCCTGCACCTCGATGCCGAGCCAGCCCCGAATGGCGTGGCCGTGTTCGATAATTTGTTGCATCACGCCCTTGGCAAGACTCAGCGGTATGGCAAAACCGATGCCCTGCGAGCCCCCGGTGCGAGAAAAGATGGCGGTATTAATACCGATCAAATGGCCCTGCGTATCGATAAGTGCGCCGCCTGAATTACCCGGGTTAATCGCTGCATCGGTCTGAATGAAGTTCTCGAAGGTATTGATACCCAGATGATTGCGGCCGGTCGCACTCACAATGCCGGATGTAACCGTCTGCCCCACGCCAAATGGATTGCCGATGGCCAATACCACGTCCCCCACCAACAGCGCATCCGATTGCCCGATAATGATGCTGGGAAGCTTGTCCATATCCACTTTTAGCACGGCAATATCGGTCTCCGGGTCCTTGCCGACCACCTGAGCCAACGCATTGCGTCCATCGCTCAGGGCAACCTGAATCTCATCTGCGCCCTCGATCACATGATTATTGGTCAGGATATAACCCTGTTCGCTGACGATGACCCCCGAACCCAGACTCGATTCGAGTTGCCGACGCGGCACTTGAATACCGCCAAAAAAACGCTGCATAAACGGGTCATCGGAGTACGGGGTAGTGCGCGTTGTTACGACCTTGGTGGTGTTGATATTGACCACTGCCGGGGCGGCAAGCTGCACTGCGCCAGCGTACGAGACCGGCGCTCCTCCCTGCCCGGTAGGCAAAGTGGACAGCGTACGCGGCGCAGGCCTTGGGGTTTCTTTGAATTCGACAATGCGAGGATCGCGTATCAGCAGATCGGGGCGTAAAAATAGCACTACGAAGGCAACCGCGAGGCCGACCGTGATGGACTTGAGCAGGAATGACAAAAATTTTCCGGTTTGCATGGCAACTATCCGGGTAATTATCCCGCCCCCTATTATTTTCGTAAAATCATACCCTGCAAATCGGGACAATTGGCGGGGGCTGTGTGTTAGATCGAGCGCGGATTTATCAGCATCGATAATCCGGTTTGGCAGCGTGTGCGGGAAGAAGCGACGGCTGCAATGTCATTGCAGCCGTTTTTTATCTAAAAGACAAGCCGCCCTTCAGGAAGTCTTGGTCAGGCCGTAACGGTTGAGCGACCAGCGTACCGCAAACCAGGCCACTGCAAATACCACGAGCGTGGTCACGATGTCCTGCACAGACGACATCGGCACATGGAAATATTTGCTGTCCACGGAGCCTGATATCCAGGTATAGCGCTCTATCCACGTACCCAACAGAATCCCGCCCGCGATAAAGGTGATTACCACCGGATTGTGACGCACCGCAGCAAAGATGAATAACCAGATGGGGATTACAAACTTGAGCGTGAAGAAGGTCCACCACAAATAATCATAACCGTGGTACATCATATTGAAGTAGCGCCCCGTCTCCGTGGGCAAGCGGCCGTACCAGAAGATCAGGAACTGCGTGTAGAACAGATAGGTCCAGAGGATGGTAAAGGCAAACATGAACTGTGCAAGCTTATTGAAGACATGCACCGGTAGTGGCGTGGTGAGTCTACCCGAGCGGCTAAGGAAAAATAGAAAAATAGCGAAGAAGGCCAGGAACGCATGGAAATTGCTGACAAAATGATAAGCCCCGTAGCTCGCGCTGTGCCAACCCGGGATCATGGTCATCTCGAAGTCCCAGGCCACCAGGGTCGCGTAGGGAACATAGGCAAACGGAATCAGTAAGGTAACATTGCGAAAGCGGCGCTGCACGATGGGCGAGCTATCGATCTCACTGCGGTGCTGATAATAAAGGAACAGGCCGTATAAACCGGCCACGAGTAGAAAACAAATGATCTGGCGCGCCACTAAAAAGGTGTAGTTATGCCAACCGTTCAGATGATGCTCACCACCCTCTTTAGCGTGCGCCATCCATTGGAAGGTCGATTCGGGGTTCATCAGCAGGATAATCAATAATACGAAGGCGACCGGGAATAAGGCCGCCAACGCCACGGCGAACTTGCGGATATTGAAGCGCCACTTCGCGTTCGCCATGTGCAGCAGCGCCGACAGCGTTACCGAACACAGGGCTATATAGAGAACGATTAAAAAATCGGTGGTCAATATTGACCAGCTACCGAAGTTTTCCATTAGACCATGACTCCTCGGAACCTGTTATTGTTTAGGGGGCTGCAACGACTTGGGCAGGTGCAATTTCTTTGGTAAGCCCGTGGCGGACATAATTCACCACATCCCAACGCTCTTCCGGGGTGAGGTCATTAGAGCCGACACCACCATTGGTCACACCGTAGGGTGGCATTACAGCGGCACCGCCAAAGGTAATGGTGCCGAAGATCCAGCCCTCCGTCAGTTGCTTTTGCACATAATCATCGGTCAGATTGATAGCGCCAATCTTATCGCTCACCGGCGAATCGGCCCGGCCCGTCAGACCATGGCAGGCGGCACAGATGATCCTGAATAACACCCTGCCCTTCTTAAGCGACTCCTCTGTGACCGGAATCGGGCTCGTCAACGTGTTCGCCTCGTCCTTGTTGGCAACTTCCGTAGCTATACCTTGCACCGGCACCGAACGCACCGGAAACGGTAACATGGCCGTTTTTCCAGGCGGCAGCTCCTGGGGCTTGACGCTCGGTTGATTCATCATGTCCTGCGACCACGGCCAGGCATAAGCGAGGGTCGGCACCAGGGCCATGACAAGAAACAGGCGTGACGATCTCATTTGATGGCCTCTTCGCGGATTTCCAGGACGTTATGCCGCTTAAATAATTCCTTTACTGCGGTCAATCTGTCCTCCGTAACCTCCAGCAGAATCCCGATCTGGTCCAGGCTGACTTTTTCGCTATATAAGGTACCCTTCTTCGAGGGCAGGCGTGCGCCGATCAGGAATCCGAGCAGGGTAAACAGCACGCCGCCCAGGATCATCATCTCGTAATTCAATACGAAATTCGACACTACCGTGACCACCGGTTTACCGCCTTGCGGTTGCACTAAAAAAGTCGCCTGCGCGGCGGAAATCCAGATCCAACTTCCCACGATCCCGAATACCGC
>JAYSPZ010000147.1:0-3346 GCA_043721815.1 Gammaproteobacteria bacterium
GCTGAACGGTCGGGGACATAGGTAACACTTTAGTCCAGGGACATGGGTAACACTATTTCCGTTTTATTCTGCCATATTCATCTTCAATCCGCATCAGTCGTTCATGTAACCTCCCTAGTTTTAGCGGCCCGAAATAGACATTCCATATCCCATCATCGATCTCCTCCAAGCCGACGTACTCACCCGCACACACCACTGAAACATTGACCCAGTCCTTGTTCCAGCGTATGCCGCCATTGGCACTGACATAGCGCACCTCGAAGCGATCCGGATATTCCAGGGGCGGTAATTTATTCGGCATCTCCCGTCGTGAAGGCTCATAGATTGAGGCCGGCGTTTCCTGATCCAGCGCTTCATGGGGCCGCTCATGATTAAATTCCTCACGAAAGCGGTTGAACTTGCGCTGTTGCGCAACCAGGTTGCCTGCGGGGGGTTTGGTGGTCTCCGCCTTGAGTGTTTTGTGCATGCGTTCGTGCCGACCGTTCTGCTGCGGTTTGCCGGGCTCGATTAAATCGGGCAGCACACCCAGCCGCACCCACCAGGCCGATAGGCTCGATAGTCTGGCCAACGTGGTGGTGGCGAAAGGAACGCCATTGTCAGAACGAATGCGCTGAGGCAATCCATATTCCTTGAACAACCGTGTAAACATTGGTTTTACGCCGGCCACCGCAGTGGAATGCAATCCCTGGCAGCAGAGCAGGTAACGGCTGTAGCCATCGGTCACCGTCAGCGGATAACAGTACACTCCGTCTCCCGTTTTAAACTGCCCCTTGAAGTCGGCACACCAGATATCGTTGGGGGCCAGCATCTGGGTAGCCGGTTTGCCAGGATGGCCAATACGCCGCCGTCTGCGTTTCCTGGGCACCAGTCCGTGACGGCTTAAGATCCCGCACACTGTCGAACGACCCGGCAACTCCCAGCTCGGGTGGCGCTTGTGCAACAGCGGCAGGAGTTTCTTGGCGCCCCAGGTCGGGTGCCGGTGACGCGCTGCGAGCAGGGCTTCGATAATCTCGGGCGCGGTCTGGTTGGGGGCATGCTGCGGACGGCGTGAGCCTTCCTCCAAACCTGCCGGGCCTAAATGAAGGTAACGGTCGATCCATTTGTAACCGGTCTTGCGGCTGACGCCATACAATTCGCATAGCTCGGTGATGCTGAGTACATCGCGCAGGTAGTCTGCAATAAATTGGGTTCTCTGATCCATAGTTGATGTTTCGCTCCAAGGCATAGGGCACCTCCTTTCGGTGCCCGCAATTGTGATATAACTGTTACCTATGTGTATGGACCGTACCGACGCGCCAAAAGCGGCGCGCCCCTTAACCCCACGGTTGCCGCCATCTTTTTGTTGTACTGAGTCTAAAATTTGTTCTTTCTTATTTGAATTGATGAGATAATGAGCCGTTTGTACGAGTTTGATGTGTAGTGCAACCCCCTTACTTTATAGAATGTTGAAGCCCAACTTAGATAGGAGAGCAGAATGAAGTCAAATTGGATAGTCGGTTCCGCAGCGGCGATGTTGATGCTGGCTGGTCAGGCACATGCCGCACTGGACTTGGCCGCCGGTACGGAGTTGGCCAAGAAGAGCGGTTGCTTTGCATGCCATAGCATTGAAACGAAGCGTGTCGGTCCGGCTTGGAATGATGTGAGCACCAAGTATAAAGGTGATGCAGGTGCCAAAGACAACCTGGTTAAGTGGATCCACACGGGCGGCAAAGGCCGCTGGAACCTGGGTACCATGCCCGCCTACTCGCCGCGCGTTGCCGATGCGGATATCGATGCCTTGGCCGAGTTTATCTTGTCCTTAAAGAAGTAATAGCCGCAATACCCCGCAAAGGCCAGTGCAAGCTGGCCTTTGTCTTTGTCCCTCGTTGATTTCTTGTATCTCCTACGAAACTTCCCGCCGCACAGCTATTATTTCCTCTTTATCAGCAAAACCTATTGCTTTATTAAATGATAATGATTATCGTTTGTCTTAGCCAGGCACTTGCGCCCATTTAGTCCTTGGAGGACAGATATGTTTCAGCTTCAACGCCCAATACTTTTTGCCGTCTATCTTTTATCCATGGCATTCACATTACCGTTCGCTGCGCAGGCTGCGGAGGAGCTGGACGATGATGTGGAAAGCCCGGGGGTATCGGCCCTTAGCGCCCACGGCGCGGATGATCTGGTCATTTATTCAACGCGCATCGAAAAGCTGATTAAACCGATCTTCGATGCCTACCAGGCCGAGACCGGCACCGAGATTAAATTGGTCACGGGTCAGGACGGACCACTGCTGGCGCGGCTCCAGGCCGAAGGCACTAATACCCCGGCGGACATGCTGATTACGGTGGACGCGGGCAACCTCTGGCAGGCGGCGCAGACCGGCCTGTTGGCCAAGATAAATTCGAAGGTACTCAATGACAGCATTCCCGCACATCTGCGCGATCCGCAAGGTCGTTGGTACGGCCTGTCCGTGCGCGCCCGCACCATCGTCTATAACACGAAAACGGTAAAGCCCGGCGAGCTTTCAACTTATGAGGCGCTGGGCGATCCCAAATGGAAGGGACGGTTGTGCCTGCGTTCTTCCAAGAAGGTCTACAATCAGTCCCTGGTGGGTATGATGATCTCGCATCTGGGCGAGGCCAGGACGGAGGCGATCATCAAATCCTGGATTGCGAATCTGGCGACGAATGTGTTTTCCGATGACGAGAATCTGCTCGATGCCATGGCCGAGGGTCAGTGCGATGTGGGCATCGTGAACAGCTATTACTTTGGCCGTCTGAAGCGCGAGCATCCCGATGCGCCCATCGCCATATTCTGGCCGAATCAGAACGAGCGTGGCGTGCACGTGAATATCTCCGGGGCGGGCGTAACGCTGCATTCCAAACACCAAAAAGCGGCGGTGAAGTTTCTGGAGTGGCTGTCCACACCCAAGGCGCAGCGCCTGTTCGCCGACAGCAACCTCGAATACCCCGTCAATACTCAGGTCAAACCTAACCCGGAGATTGTCGGCTGGGGCGAGTTTAAACACGACACCATCAATGTCTCCGAGGCCGGTAAGCTTCAGGCGAAGGCGGTCATGTTGATGGATCGGGCGGGTTACAAATAAAAACGCGTCTGTTGTCCCCATATGGCGAATAATCATGAGTGCCTCGCAGCACACCGTCAATAACTGTCTGCTGCCTGGTAAGGCAGCAGATCGGTTCGCCGCCGATGGTCGCTGGTGGCGCTTGGCCAGCCTGCTGCTTGCGGGCTTGGTCGCCATACCCATCTTCATGCTGCTACCCGCCTGGCTGGTCTCCGAGAGCGCGGTGTGGCGTCACCTTGCCGACACGGTACTGCTTGAGCTATTGCGCAACACCATAGT
>JAYSPZ010000148.1:0-10103 GCA_043721815.1 Gammaproteobacteria bacterium
CTCGGGACTGAGTACGACCTGGTGCAGATTCAGTTGCTTGGCATATTCTTCAAGCATTCCGCTGATCGTGGCAATATCGTTAATTCCGGCCATGCCGGCACTGCCATGCAAGGTGTGTAGGGTGCGTATCAGGCTTTCAGTGATCCGGCAATCCTCCGGCTCCCGTTGGCAGCAATCGTTGAACTCGCGGATGGCGGCAATATGTGCCTCCGCTTCCTTGGTGAAGATACCCAGCAATACGGGATCCAGATAGCTGCTGGAAAGGGCAGGAGCCTCGACAAGGTCGAGGGGTTGCGCAACATAGGGAAGCCCCGCTGCACCGGTGATACTCCGCTCATCGAAAACGGGTTCCGCACTAACCGGAGGGGCTTCGTCGTGGACCTCAGGCTCGACTACGGCAAACGGCTCGCTGGCCGCAGCGGCCTCCGTTATCTGAGCTGATGTCCAGGCACCCTGTGGGAGGTGATCCTGCCCCGACTGGCTTATTTGATTGGCGCGGTTCACTATGTCCTGAACATCCACATCGGCCGCCCGGCCGCCATTGAAATGTTCGATCAGTTGAGGTAGGGCTTTTTGCGCCTGTTCGACTATGCCGAATACGTCCGGACCGGCCTGGACGGTTCCCTCAATGACCCGATTGAGCATACTTTCTACGGCCCAGGCAAATTCCCCAATGGCAAGTGCGCCCACCATGCGCCCGCTACCCTTTAAGGTATGGAATGAGCGCCTCACCAGGGCCAGCGGCTCGGGGTTATTGGGTTGCGTCCTCCACGCCGCCAGGTTTTTGGAAATCGATGCCCGTTCTTCCGCTGCCTCTTCAACAAATATTTCGATGATCTCATCATCGATGCCCTCAGGACGCGCAAATCCCGTAATAGGGATCGTTATACCCGGCGCGGGAGCCGGTGCGGCGATAACTGTGCTCGCGACCATGGGCGGTTCTGACGGCACCGCCAGTACCTCAGGCAACGGTTCCTCAACGAGCGCGCGCGCGACGATGGTTTCATCAGCGAACTCGGGCAGCGCTGGTGTTTCGTCCCCGATGACAATAGTCTCTTGCCCAGGGATTTTGTCTGGAGCCGGAGAAACAGCGAGTGCAAAGCCTGCTTGTGTTACCCTTTCCTGCGCAAGCGCAAGGATCGTCCTGCGGTCGGTACGATCTTCATCCAAGGCCTCGAGATAATATTCGATGCTGACGATTACATCGGCCAGGGTTTCGATACGCTCCGAATCAGGAACGACTTGCTGCTCCAGCAATTCCTCGACTATGTATTTTTTACATATCCCCAAGAGCTCAGCGGCCTGAAATTCAGCCAGCATGGTTAGAGTACCCATCACCTGCGCGATCAGGGGAGGCACGTTAATCAGCAGATTATATTGCGTGGGTTGAATGACGAAGCCGATGATCGCATCCTTGACGCGCGAGATATCGATCTTCGCTTCCTTGACTACGGTATTGAGGACTTGCCGGTACTCGACATCAGCCCACTCGGTACCACCCATGTCTGTGGTCTCAGCCTGTTTGGTTTCCAAGGCATCCAGGGAAGACTCTACTTGCAACAGGGCACCCGCCAATTCCGCGAGGTCGGTCTCATCCAAGGCACCCTTTTCCTCTGTCATCCCTTGCAGTACGGCTGCCTGACTTATCATAAGATCACGCCCGGTATCCAGGCTTAGCATGCCCAGCGTTTCTCCGGTTTGGCGCAGGATGATTGCCAGCGGCTCCAACTTCGAAACTGAGCGCTGCTCACTGCGCACAAAGATGTCGAGGCCGTCTTTGACCTTTGCCAGATTTTCCTTAATGGCGGTAGCGACGGTGTGGATTAGTTCACGATTGGGTGCACCCGGCGCCTCATCCACCCTGGCGGCGTTTGCATCGGGCAAGAATTGATTCAGATTAAAAGCCTGCTTGATTTCCACCACACGCGCACCGACCGATTGCGCCTGCGTAACATGAAACAGCAGATCGCGCATCAACAAGCGCGGCGGATCGAGCGCCCATTCCTCTTCGCCCAGGTCAATCAGCCGTTTAATCTGGCGGTCGACCTGGCCGAGCAAGGGAATAGAAATATTCGGCGGGAGGCCACCCTGAGTGAGTGACTCAAGCACGCCGCCTGTCACCCACCATAATTGGATCAAGGACTCGGCGCGCGAAAGCTGCTCGAGCCTTTGTATTATCTGGAGGAGCTGCTCGACATGCTCAACGGCCTGCGTATTGCGGTAAAAGTTGACCAGGGCAAGCTGAAAACTGGGTCGTAGTTTACGGGCGACGGTACGTATATCAATCCCGAAACCCGGCACGTTCTGCGCCGCAAGCTCCGCAGGTACGGGACTGGGCTTGAAGACATTCAAATTAGGGGCAAAGAGAGCGCCGCCCGCCAGTGGCCGCTGGCCGCGCGCCGCGCGCAAATCGTTTAGTAGCGAGAGTAGGGCGAGCGGGTGTTCCGGATGCCCCATTTGCAATCGCTCGAGGTAATCCGGCAACTGCAAAATGGCACGCATCAACAGCTCATAGGTTGAGTCCTTTTGCCTGGCGGTCTCATTGAGTAGGGCCAGGGCAAGCTGCTCCATTTCCTCCGCCAACTGCGCAGGACCCTGGAGCTCGATCATCTGCAAGCTGCCACGCACCTGTTGCAGTTGCTTCGCGCAGTGACGCATTTGATCCGTCTCGGCCGGGTTAGCGGAGAAGGCCTCCAGTGCATAACGAGCCTGCTTCAAGCACCCGTCGATCTCCTGCTTGACCCAGTTTAAGGCATTGGAATCTATCGCCTTGATGGAGATCACCGCATGCCTCCGCTCACCCCAGCCCGCAGGGCTAAGCTATGTGACGGCATCGTGTAAAGATTTGCAGTTTTTTCTACCACTGTTATCCCCTAAACCTTTTCCTGGGCCCCGACTCTTCCCGAAAATAACCGGGGAGGAGTTGAGACCGGTAACTCTCAGGCCGGCAACTTGAAGCCCGCGACTGATTTACGCAACTCATTGGCCAGTTCGGCAAGATTACCGACGGAACTGGCCGTTGCACTGGTACCGATAGAAGTCTGGGTAGTGATCTGCTGAATGGCGTTCATGCTGCCTGCAATATTGGAGGCACTTGCTGATTGTTCATGCGCCGTTGTCGAGATGCCTTGAATCAGTCCGGCAAGCTCCGTGGACACCGTCTCAATCTCTTTCAGTGCCGCACCGGCATCCTGTGCCAGCCTGGCACCGGTTACCACCCCGGAGGTACTTTGCTCCATCGAGATGATGGCCTCGTTGGTGTCGGTTTGAATCGTCTTAACGAGTGCCTCGATCTGTTTGGTCGCATTACCTGAACGCTCGGCAAGACGCTGCACTTCGTCGGCAACCACCGCGAAACCACGCCCTGCCTCACCGGCCATGGCGGCCTGGATGGCCGCGTTCAAGGCTAGAATGTTGGTTTGATCGGCAATGTCATTGATTAACTCGACGATATCACCGATTTCCTGAGAGCTTTCGGCCAGGCGCTTGATACGTTTCGAGGTCTCCTGGATCTGCTCGCGGATGATATCCATACCCTGTATGGTATTTTGCACTGCGGTCGCGCCCTTACCTGCGATCGCCACGGAGTTTTGCGCCACGCCCGCAGATTCGACGGCGTTCGCGGACACCTTTCCGATAGAAGTAGCCATCGCATTGATGGCCGTGCCCACCTCGGTAATCTGCTGGGACTGCTGATCACTGGCCTTCGCCAGTTCGATAGCAGTCGTTTGCGTGCCCTGTGCAGCGGAAGACACTTCCACGGTCGTGGCATTAATCTGGGTAACCAGGTTACGCAAGGCATCGATGGCGTAGTTCATGGCATCTGCGATAGCCCCCGTGATATCCGTAGTAACCGTGGCGCGTACGGTAAGATCACCGTCCGCGAGGTCGGCCATTTCATCAAGCAGCCGCAAGATGGCCTCCTGGTTACGCCGGTTTTCCTCGGAACTGAGCTCCAAACGTCGGAAGGCATCGCGGCGCGTTCTGATACCGATCAGGAGCAAGATAAACAAGGCAATAATACCCAAGGCATAACCGGTGGTAGCGGATACCGGACGGCCACCTTCCAGTCCAGCATAAGCATCAACCAAATTGGTTGTCTCTTTCAGCAAATCATTACTACCCAAAAATACACTGTTCGCGGCATCCTGAGCCTTGAACAAGTCGGGAAATTTTTCCAGGATGAGCAGATCGAGTTCGGTAATGGAACCGAACAGACCGGATATTTCATCCAATTTCTGCCGCACCTCACCATCGGTTACGCGCGCGATGTGCAGACCGGCATTACCTTCGCGCAATCCCTCAAGTACCTGCACGAAGAATGCGGCATCACGACGGAATACGTCGGCGGCCTGCGCTGCTATCGTGGAGCCTTGTCCACGCTCGAATACCTTATTCACATTCGAGCCGATACGCTGGCTTAACATGACCTGTCGGCTGGCTAAAAAGAGTTCTTCCGGTGTTGCTATTTTTTTCTGAATGAGGAGTTGGACTAATTCATCCGAGGCTACGGTCAACTTCGGCGTTACTTCGTTGATACTAGCGACGAACTTGTTCATGGAACCCAGCAGTTCTTCGGTGTTCAGGATGACATCGGCATTGAGGCGGAACTGGCCCCATAGCTTGTCGACGACTCCGAGACTTTGCCTTACACCCTCCGGGGATGGCGGTAGGCCAGTGAGATTATCGCCCGATTTCAGGGTATTCAAGCCCTTCTCAAACTGGCTGCGCGCCTGTTTTAATTGCGCGAAGTCCCCGGCTCCGCTAATGGCCGCCTCGGCCTCTTTAGCGATGCGCTGGGACAATACGCGCAGCTCGCCAGAGGCAGTGAGGTATTGTTTATCGTATTCCGTCTCCGCGCCGACATATACGAAGGTCGCTCCGACCAGGGCGATAAACGTTAAAAGTAGGCCGACGAGGATTATCATTACCTTGTCGCGGGCCTGATTTATAAACACTTTTTGAGATGCTGCTGGCATAAATTAACTCCTAAATAAAACTAACCCCCTGGCAGGAGAAGTAATGACGATTGCGGTAATTGATAAACTCCTTTGTAGACTCAATTACCCTGCGCTACGAAACGTATCGGTACAGTTAAACCGCAACCTGGAGAAATAGCGGACTCTGCACCAGCCGCTGCACATTAAATACTTCCCAGTGTTGCCCTTCCTGAATATAGGCCCCGTCCAGATAATCACGCGGGCCGTCGTCGGAGACGACCTTGGTCGTAAACTCCTCCTCGACAAAATGCTTCATCCCCAGAACTTCATCGACTATGAGTCCGGCAAATATCCCCTCGTGCTTTACCACGAGTACGCGACTGCGTCGTCCGATCGCCGTCGCTTGTCGGCCCAGGTAGGACTGCAAGTGGATGATAGGGAGTAAATTACCACGCACGTTGGCAATGCCCTTGAGCCAAGGCCTCGCGCCCGGCACCGCCGACAGCCCGGGGTAGGTGAGTATTTCACGCATCTCCGATAGCGGCGTTACCAGATGCGTGTCTGCGAGGCGAAACGCGACTCCGGACCAGGTCTTCTTAACCTCGATCTGTAACGGTAAACCCACCGCATACTGCCTGCTGCGCCGGTCAAGGTCATGCAGCAGTGCCATCGGCGATTTACGGATGGGGGTTACCATCAGAACTGCGTCCGATAACTCACGCCTAGCCGCCGAGCGCCGACTTTATCTTGGCGAGCAACTCGGCCTCGTCCACGGGCTTGGTGATGTAATCCTTCGCCCCTTGCCGTAGCCCCCATATTCTGTCGGTCTCCTGGTTTTTGGTCGTCACAATAATGACGGGGATGGCTGCGGTGTCGGGATTTTTGGTAATCTGCCGCGTGGCCTGAAACCCGCTAATCCCTGGCAATACAACATCCATCAAGATAAGATCCGGGTGCTCCGCCGTAGCTGTGGAAATTCCCTGCTCACCATCAAGCACTGAAATAGTTACGTAGCCGTTGCGCTCAAGCATCGTCTTGAGCACATGGGTATCCGTAGGAGAGTCATCTACAATCAATATGCGTGCCATTTATTCCCTCGTTCACTAATCATAGTTGTGGTCTTGGAAAGTGCATTATAGGATGCTCCAGCCTTGGTTTGTAAAGCATTGATTTAGTAAGAGCGCAACGGATCTGTATGCTTCAGCTATCTTGCCGCCCTATAATTCCGAAATTTATGTGGCTCCCCCAACAAGCCTCGCTCACTCCATATAACAGTGCAAGCATTATACCAGCAAGCATTATATCCATTAGACCAGCCAGGACTTCAACCGGGCTATCGCCAGAGTAAGGCTGTTTGTAATTAGCGCTCAGTCATCTTAACGACACTGCGTGTCTGCGCAGATTTTGAAACTTTCAGGAAGGATTTATGAGGGAGGGCACTCTCCAAGCCTTGTGGATTGAAACCCCGGCTAAACAGAATTGCCTTATTTATTATAAGGTTGATGAAGACACCGCTACAGCTTCACGACATGGCGTCTAATGGCGCCCAACAGCTCTTCCTTGGTAAACGGCTTGGTCAGGTATTGCTCTGCGCCGACGATCCTGCCGCGCGCGCGATCGAATAGCCCATCCTTACTGGATAACATAATAACCGGGGTCTTCTTGAATATCTGGTTGTGCTTAATCAGGGCGCAGGTTTGATAGCCGTCCAGGCGGGGCATCATCACATCGACAAAGATAATACTCGGCCGCTGATCGGCGATAATCGACAAGGCCTCAAAGCCATCCTCGGCAGTAACCACCTCGCAACCGGCCTTTTTGAGCAAGACCTCAGCCGTGCGGCGAATCGTCTTGCTATCGTCGATGACCATGACCTTGAGTCCCTCGAAGCCCTGATCCAGGTTTATAACTGCCATAGTTACCTCAGAAACTGCCATAGCTGCCTCGGATTGAAGGTTCATGCGCTCCTCCTTGCTCCATAGTAAAATACTCCATGCAAAATTAACAGGTAGGCTGAACTGGCCTCCGGTATTTTGCGCTGCTCCACCAAGGGTC
Organism: Gammaproteobacteria bacterium; assembly: GCA_043721815.1. Classification (GTDB taxonomy): domain Bacteria; phylum Pseudomonadota; class Gammaproteobacteria; order SURF-13; family SURF-13; genus JBDSTW01. The sequence goes on from JAYSPZ010000148.1 coordinate 6,996, forward strand.
TGTATTGCTGTATTATCGTCATGGTCAGACGAACTGCTCCCCTCAACTCTGCATGATCTGGGCCAACCCGTTGTTATGCACCGGTATTGCTGTAAATATAAAGTAATTTTTCCAAGGTAGCTATGAGTATTGAATCCCTGCACGCCGTACCACACCTGACCACCGCCTTAAGCGGCCCCCTGCACCTTATAGAGACCCATCTGCTCGCGCACCAGGCGCGTATCGAATATTGGCTGCGCAGTCAATGGCTGGAGACCCCGGCACCCTTTTATACCTCCGTGGATTTGCGCAACGCCGGCTTCAAATTGGCACCCGTCGACACCAATCTGTTCCCGGCGGGCTTTAATAATCTCAACCCGGCATTCCTGCCGCTGTGCATTCAAGCGGTGCAATCGGCCATCGAACGCACCTGTCCGCGTGCGGCCAAGGTATTACTGATTCCAGAAAACCACACGCGCAACAATTTTTACTGGGAAAGCGTGGCAACCCTGTGTGAGATTATTCGCAAGGCCGGTTTTGAGACCCGCATCGGCTCCTGGCAGCACGCGCTTGAACACACGATTGAATTGCCCGCAGACCGTAGTCTGCTCGTCGAACCGCTGCTGCGCAACGGCACCCAGCTCAGCGTGGCAGGTTTTACACCCTGCATGATCTTACTCAACAATGATCTGTCCGCAGGCCGACCCGCCATCCTGGAAGGCCTCGAACAACCGGTCATACCTCCCTTGGCGCTGGGCTGGTCCAACCGCCTTAAATCCAACCACTTTGAGCACTACCGCACAGTCGCCAAGGAATTCGCCGAACTGATCGATATTGATCCCTGGCTGATCGACCCGCTGTTCCGCCAGTGCGGCGAGATCAATTTCATGAACCGCGAGGGCGAGGATTGCCTGGCGAAAAATGTCGATGCCTTGCTCAGCGCCATACAGCGTAAATACGATGAATACGGCGTGGATAAAAGGCCTTTTGTCGTGGTGAAGGCCGACGCGGGCACCTACGGCATGGGCATCATGAGCGTTTACAGCAGCGACGAAGTACGCGAACTGTCACGCAAGCAGCGCACCAAGATGTCGGCGGCGAAGGGCGGTCAGGCGGTAAGTAAGGTGATTATGCAGGAAGGTGTCTATACGCTGGAGAGCTGGGGCGAGGATGGCGTAGCGGAACCTGTGGTTTACATGATTAATCACTATGTCGTGGGCGGCTTTTACCGCGTGCATAGCGAGCGCGGGCGCCATGAGAATCTCAATGCACCGGGCATGTATTTCGAGCCGCTGGCCTTCGCCGAGTCGTGTAACACACCGGATCGGAATAAAGCGCCGGATGCCCATCCGAACCGTTTTTATGCCTACGGCGTAATCGCCCGCCTTGCCCTGGTCGCCGCCGCGCGCGAGGTCGCGCAGGCCGTGCATACCCCCAAACCCTAGTATGAGTACGTCGGCACCGCCCATCAAATTAGGGGTCGTCATGGATCCGATCGGCTCCATCAATATAAAAAAAGACAGCACCTTCGCCATGCTGCTCGAGGCCCAGCGGCGCGGCTGGGCAATCCACTATATGGAACAGGGCGATTTATGGCTGCGCGATGGGCGCTGTTTGGCGCGTATGCGTGCGTTGCAGGTTCACGACGATCCTCAGCATTGGTTCGATTTTACCGGCGAGCATGAGATGCCGCTGGCCGAGATCGATGTCATCCTGATGCGCAAAGACCCGCCCTTTGATATGGAATATATCTATACGACTTACCTCTTGGAACAGGCCGAGGCCAACGGCGTGCTCATCGTAAACAAGCCCCAAGCCTTGCGCGATGCCAACGAAAAACTTTTTGCAGCGTGGTTTCCGCAGTGCACGCCACCCACGCTGGTTACGCGCCGCGCACAGCAATTGCGCACATTTTTAGACGAGCACGGGGACATTATCCTCAAGCCGCTGGACGGCATGGGCGGGGCATCGATATTCCGCCTGCGCAAAGACGATCCGAACATCGGCGTGGTCATCGAGACCCTGACCCACCATGCGAACAGTTTCGTTATGGCACAACGCTATATCCCCGAGATCAGCACCGGCCCCCGACCCGGCGATAAGCGCATCCTGATGATTGACGGCGAGGCGATACCTTACGCGCTGGCGCGCATACCGGCACACGGCGAGACGCGCGGCAATCTCGCTGCCGGCGGCCAGGGCAAGGGTGAACCCTTGAATGAACGCGAACGCTGGATCTGCGCACAAGTCGGTCCGACCCTGCGTGACCGAGGCTTGATGTTTGTCGGCCTCGATGTGATTGGCGATTACCTGACCGAGATCAACGTCACCAGCCCCACTTGCATACGCGAGCTCGATGCGCTCTACGGCCTCAATATCAGCGCGACGTTGCTGGATTGTATAGCGGTGCGTCTCGCCGCGACGGTGCGCAGCCATTAATCGGCACCGATGAAGGCGAGCTTGCGTTTTCTGCTGCTGGGCGCGGGCTGCTGGGCGCTGGGCGCGGGCCTGAGCGGATGCAGCAAGCCCGATCCGCTGTACCAGGAACAAATCTTCGCCCTGGGTTCGCTCGTCGACATCAGCCTCTGGGGCGTAGACCCTGCGCTGGCCGCCCGGGCCAGTGCCCAGCTCACCGAGGACTTTAATCACGTCCACACTACCTGGCACGCCTGGGAGCCGAGCGCACTCACGCGCATTAACGCACGCCTGACGCGCACTGCCGCCTTTCCTGTGGACGCGGAATTAATCCCGCTCTTGCGCCGCGCGCGTGCCTTATCCCTGGCCAGCGGCGGCCTGTTCAATCCCGGCATCGGAAGACTGCTGGCACTGTGGGGTTTCCAGAGCGATGAGCGCCCTAACGGCCCGCCGCCCGATGCCCAGGCCATTGCCACGCTCGTGACGCAACAACCCGGCATGGGCGGTCTGCATATCGAGGGCAACACACTGCGTAGCACCAATCCCGCATTGCAGCTCGATATGGGTGCTATCGGCCAAGGCTATGCGGTGGACATTGCGATTGAACATTTGCGCCGACTCGGCATCCAAAATGCCATTGTCAATGCCAGCGGCGACATCCGCGTAATCGGCCGACACGGCAAGCGCCCGTGGCGCATCGGCATACGCGACCCG
>JAYSPZ010000149.1:0-3913 GCA_043721815.1 Gammaproteobacteria bacterium
CCCGTGGCGCGATTTTGCTGATAGCTATCGCACACGATGGGTTTTTGCACCTTCACGAGCACGCGGCCGATCTCATTCATCTTGAGTTCCGTCGCCGTACTGTCCTTTTCCAGCGTATTGATGTCGACCCTGAACTGCACCTCGGCGAGTATCGCCTTGACGGTCGAGGTGGTATGTTTAATCAGGTATTTTCGCTGCGGTTGCAGGGGCTGTTCGCTCATCCAGCACAGCATGGCCTCGAATTGCCTGGCGATAGGGGGCTTGTTGTTGGGGCGCACAATCATATCGCCGCGTGAGATGTCGATGTGGTCTTCCAGCGTCAGGGTAACCGATTGCGGCGCACAGGCCTCGCGCAAGTTTGTGCGATAGGCGATGATTTCCTTTACCTTCGAGGTGTAGCCGGAGGGAAGCACAACGACCTCATCGCCGACCTTGATGTGGCCGGATTCAATGCGCCCCATATAGCCGCGAAAGTCATGCAGATCGGCCTGTTGCGGACGGCATACGAGCTGCACGGGAAAGCGGAATTCGCGCTGATTTAAATCCTGCGCGATCTTGATATTTTCCAGGGACTCCATGAGCGTTTCGCCTTGATACCAAGGCAGATTCTCGCCGCGCTCCACGACCATATCGCCCAGCAGGGACGAGATCGGGATAAAGCGCACATCGCGTGCGCCGAGCTTGGTGCAGAATGCGCTGAATTCGGTGCGAATGTCCTGGTACACCTGCTCCGAATAATCCACCAGGTCCATTTTATTAATCGCAACGATGAAGTGCGGAATACCCAACAGGCTTGCGATGTAGGCATGGCGGCGTGATTGCGTAAGCACGCCGCGCCGGGCATCGATCAAGATAACGGCCACGTTGGCCGTGCTCGCGCCAGTGACCATATTGCGCGTGTACTGCTCATGGCCGGGCGCATCGGCGATGATGAATTTGCGTTTGGGCGTAGCGAAATAACGATAGGCAACATCGATGGTGATGCCTTGCTCGCGCTCTGCCTGTAGACCGTCGGTAAGCAGTGCGAGATCAAAGCCTTCCCCGCCACGGCGCACCGTGGTGCGGCCGATGGCCTCCAACTGGTCTTCGAAGATGGATTTAGAATCGTAGAGCAGGCGCCCGGTGAGCGTGCTCTTGCCGTCGTCGACGCTGCCGGCGGTGATAAAGCGCAGCAAGTCCATTTTTGGAGCGGTATCTTGTGTCAGTATAGTCATGTGTTTACTCTCTCTGAGCGTTGGCTGATTTAGCCGGTTGTGGACACCGCTTCCCTCACCCCTACCCTCTCCCACCGGGAGAGGGGCTATCCGTTCCATTTGTGAGCAGAAGAACACTCTTAAACCCTCGTCGTGCGCACAGCGCACGCTACATAACTACCATGTTCCATTTGTGAGCGGAGGAACACCCCCTTAAACCCTCTCCCACTGGGAGAGGGTGGCGAAGCCGGGTGAGGGAAGGGGCACGTAGCAGCAATGTATTAGGTAACCCTTAAAAATACCCCTCTTTTTTGCGCAGCTCCATGGAGGCCTCGGAGGTCTGGTCATCAAGCCGCGTGGCACCGCGCTCGGTAATGCGCGCGACGGCGGTCTCCATGATGATTTCCTGCGCTGTGGTGGCGGGAGATTCCACCGGACAGGTGCAGCTCATGTCGCCAACGGTGCGAAAACGCACCAGACGATTTTCGACCTTCTCGCCATCCTTGGGCTGCACCAGGTGCGAGACCGGCAGCCAGCCGCCGCGGAAGACGACGTCGCGCCGGTGTGCGTAATAAATCGATGGCACCTCGAGATCTTCCTGCGCGATGTATTGCCAGATATCCATCTCCGTCCAGTTGCTGATCGGGAACACGCGCATGTGTTCGCCGGTATGAACGCGCGTATTGTAGATGTCCCACAATTCAGGACGCTGGTTTTTCGGGTCCCACTGGCCGAACTCATCGCGGAACGAGAAGATGCGCTCCTTGGCGCGCGCCTTTTCCTCATCGCGCCGCGCACCCCCGAAGCAGGCATCAAATCCGAATTCTTCGATGGCATCGAGCAGGGTCACGGTCTGCATGGTGTTGCGGCTTTGGTTTTCGCTCTTTATCTGGATGCGACCCTTGTCGATGGAGTCCTGCACCGAGCGCACGATCAGCCGCTCGCCCAGCTCAGCGGCGCGCCGATCCCGAAAATCGATAACCTCGGGGAAATTGTGCTCGGTGTCGATGTGCATGAGCGGAAACGGAAACTTTCCCGGACGAAAGGCCTTTTCCGCCAGGCGCAACATGACGATGGAATCCTTTCCGCCGGAAAATAACAGCACCGGATTTTTACACTCGGCGGCCACCTCGCGCATGATGTGAATAGACTCGCTTTCCAGCACCTCCAGGTGCGTCAGTGCGGAATGTCGCTCAGCGGAAGCCGCTGCCGCAGCGCACGTAGTCGCACGATCCTTGCCTTTTTGTGGTTCGACATTGAGTTCTAATTCTGCGTTTGAGGTAACCATTTAAGGCGCTTCTCCTTTAGCTCTTTCATGTAAACCGCACTCCTTGCCCACCAAATCTTCGCGTTCCCACCACCAGCGCCCGGCGCGTATATCTTCGCCCGCCGTGATGGCCCGCGTGCAGGGTGCGCAACCGATGCTGGGATAGCCCTTATCGTGTAAGGCGTTGTAGGGAACGTCGAATGTGCGTACATAATTCCAGATCTCTTGGGATGTCCATTCGATCAGGGGGTTAAATTTTTGCAGCTTATGCTCGTCGTCCCACTCCGACAAAGGTATATCCTGGCGCGTGTGCGACTGCTGATGACGCAGGCCGGTGATCCAGGCGCGCTTGCCGCTTAGTGCGCGGCGCAAGGGTTCGACCTTGCGGATATGGCAGCAGGACTTGCGCAATTCAACACTTTCGTAAAAGGCGTTCGGCCCCTTGCTGCGCACGAAGTCTTCAATGGCCTGTGTGTCCGGTGCATAGGTGCGTATCTCCAATCCATAGCGTTGCCGCAGGGCGTGGATCAAGGCATAGGTCTCTTCCGGCAGACGCCCGGTATCGAGTGTGAATATCTCGATGCCCGGCGCATGCTTGCAGATCAGATCCGTTAGCACCATGTCTTCCACACCGAGGCTGCTGGCCAAGGTGGCAGGCGCGTAGTCGCTCGCGATATTTTGCAATAGCGCGATCAGTGTTTCGACCTTGGTCTCTACTCTGATACTCGGCAAGGGAGGGGGCAAGACCTATCTCCAGGGATAAAACATTGTTAAATAAACTTTGAGCTTAGGCGCTGTGCTGTTCCACGGCCTCGGCCTTGCGCACCGTGATGCGCGTATGGGCACCTTCGTCAATGCTTGCCAGAATGGTGTGCCCATCTTCCGCCAGACTGTTCGTTACCTGCTGTGTGGCCTCGCCCGATTGCAGCAAGAAGTCGATGATCTCACGATCCTGTATCTTGCCCAGCTCTACACGCGCCTTCATATAGTGAACCGGGCAGCCGTAGGTGGATAAATCCACGGTCGTTGCCCTGGTTTTTTCCGCCTTGACGCTTAACCCATTCGTGCCGCCCACGGGGGCTTGCGCCTGACCGGCCACAAGTGGCAGTGAACCAGTCAGATCAAGTTGCCGGTCAATCGCTTGGCAGGTCTGGCCGGCTTCCACGGTCCAGGCATCCAGATCGGTCATCAAGGTGTTAAAGACGTTATCGTCCAAGTGCTCTTTTAATCCCGCCAGCGCCCCTGCGATCAATTCCAGACGGCCACCTAACTGCGGACGTTCGGGCTGAAGCTCCTTGAGCAAGCGGACTATCTCAGCAAGATCATCGACCTTGTTATGCCCGGAAATAAACAACAGGGAATTACCGACCAGGCGCGCAATGGCCTCCGCGCATTCCAGGGCATCGTGCTGCTTGTGCTGATAGATAAAGGCATTGCGGCAACTGCGCTCATA
>JAYSPZ010000150.1:0-3838 GCA_043721815.1 Gammaproteobacteria bacterium
ATGATGCGGCTGGTCGAGCAGCCCGCCTCAAAACCCAGGATGCGCACCTCGCCACCCTGCGCGATTACGCAATCGTGTCCGGCAATCTGCTCGGGCTTATAGTCGCCGCCTTTTACCAATATATCCGGTAGCACGCGGCAGATCAGACGCTTCGGCGTATCTTCACTAAACGGTACCACCCAATCCACACTGCTCAGCCCCGCCAGCACCGCCATGCGCTGGGCCAGTGGATTGATCGGTCTGCGCCTATCGCCGTCATCCTTAAGGCGCTGCACCGAGGCATCGTCATTGACCGCGACGATGAGCCGGTCGCCCAGGCGCTTGGCCTGTTGAAGATAGCCGACGTGCCCGGCATGCAGGATATCGAAACAGCCATTGGTCATCACGATCTTTTCGCCGCGTGCCTTCGCCTCAGCCACCATCCTGTGCAATTGCTCCTCGTCGATCACGCCATGTTGCGCACTGAATTCCTCGCCCTGCACGCTGCGTAGCTCGGTGACGCTGACCGTGGCGGTACCCAGTTTGCCGACCACGATGCCCGCCGCCAGATTGGCAAGCGCGGTGGCACCGGCGAGGTCTTCACCCGCCGCCAGCGCCGCCGCCAACACTCCGATCACGGTATCGCCGGCACCGGTAACGTCGTAGACCTCGCGTGCCTGAGCGTTTAGATGCAGTGGCGCACGACCTTCCTGCAATAAGGTCATGCCGCGCTCACTGCGCGTAATCAATAAGGCATCGAGATTAAATTCACGGCGCACCTTTTCGCCGCGCGTAACCAACTCATCATCATTGGCGCAATGACCAACCACTGCCTCGAACTCGGTGAGATTCGGTGTGAGTACGCTCGCACCCCGGTAGATTTCGAAATTTATCCCCTTGGGGTCGACCAACACGACTTTGCCCGCGCGACGTGCGGCGGCGATTAAGTCGGGTGCAGTGCGCAACGTGCCCTTATGGTAATCCGATAGCACCACAACATCGACGCGCGGTAATGTTTTGGTGAAGTTGTCCAGCATGTCGCGCGGGAGATGACCGGCGAAACCATCCTCAAAGTCGAGGCGGATGAGTTGCTGGTGACGGCTTAGCACGCGCAGCTTGGTAATGGTGGCAAAGCCCGGCACACGCTCAAAGCGGCAGTTGACCTGCGCAGCCTCCAGATAACGCTGCAAGGCATCGGCGGCCTCGTCATGGCCGGTCAGACCGAGTACGGTAACCCGCGCACCGAGTGCGGCGATATTCAGCGCCACATTGCCTGCCCCGCCGGGCCGCTCTTCGGTCTGATCCACGCGCACCACAGGCACCGGTGCCTCGGGCGAGATACGCGAGGTGGCACCGTGCCAATAGCGATCAAGCATTACATCGCCGATCACGAGGACAGCGGCGGAGTCAAAAGAGGGCAAATGAATTTTCACGATGGCAAATTTTCCCGCTATTTTTTCAAATCATAGCACGGCTCTTATACGCTAACGCATTAGTTGCGCTACTGTATTCCATACTTGTTCAGGATCGATGCCCTGATAACAAGCGGGTTTAACGTCAGAAAGCCCTCGGTAAGTGCAATGACGTGAAAGACAGGGGGAGCAGACAAACTCGGCGGACAGATGCGCCTGTGCCTGGCCGCACGTGCCGGTGAGATCGGGATGCGTCGCACCGTAGAGTGTCAGCGTGGGCACGGACAGGGCCGCCGCAAGATGCGCAAGACCGGTGTCGACACCGACCACGGCGCACGCGGAGGCCAGCACCACGGCTAATCCGGTCAGCGTGAGCTGCGGCAATACCTCGGCATCCGCACAGGCATCCGCAATCATCTGCGCATCGGCACGTTCGGCCGCGTTGCCCCAGGGCAGGCTCACGCGAAAGCCCGCCGCGTTGGTCAGCCTGGCCAGACGGATCCAATAGGTCTGCGGCCAGCGTTTGCTGGGCCAGGTCGTGCCGTGCAAAAACACGATGGTATTTTCCACTGCTGTGTCTGGCGCGAATTGTTGGCGAGCGATGCCGTAATCGGGTCGGCCTTGCGGCACCGGGTAATCCAGCACTGCTGCAAATAATTGGCGCACGCGCTCTATCGCATGCTGCTGTTTGGCAATGGCGTAGCGTTGCTGATATGCAAACTCGGCCCAAGGCTCGCGTGCCGATGCGCCGTCCAGGCCGTAGCGCCTGCCGTGCGCCAGGCGCGTCAATAGCGCACTTTTAATCAGCCCTTGAGCATCGATGATTTTATCGTAACGCTGCGCCCGCAGGCTGCGTTGGAAATGCGACCACTCGCCGCTCAATAGCGCCTGCATAGGCCGCTTGCGCCAACGCCGCAAGGCGACGGGAATCACCTGATCCACGGCCGGGTGCCATGCCGGTATCTCGGCGTAGGCCTCTTCCACGACCCAATCAAAATGCGCTCCAGGCAAGGCCTGCACGGCATCGGTAAGGGCCGGCAGGGTATGCAGTACATCGCCTAGTGACGAGGTCTTGACGATGAGAATTTTCATCGCTGTACGGTTATATCGGGCATGGCATCCAAGACCTGTTGCGGCCTCAGCTCGCGCAGACAATGGGTATGACCGAGCGGACAGTCGCGTTGAAAGCACGGGCTGCAAGCCAGGTTCAGGGAGAGTATCTTCGCCTTCTCGTTCAAGGGCGGTGTGAAACCAGGATCGGACGAACCGTAGAGGGCGATAAGTTCGCGTCCCAATGCGGCGGCGACGTGCATGAGGCCCGAGTCGTTGCTGACCACGAGCGTAGCCAGCGACAGCAAATCGATTGCCTCGGCCAGGCTCGTGCGCCCGGCCAAGTCCACACAACCCGTAGCCAGGGCACTCACCTGCGCCGTAATCGGTACGTCTTTCTCCGAACCGAACAGCCATACCGCCCAACCCTGCTCGAGTTTAGTCTTTGCGATCTGTGCGAAATAATCCGCAGGCCAGCGTTTGGCTGGACCGAATTCGGCACCCGGGCAGAGTGCCAGCACGGGCTTAAGCGGATAGGATAGATGATGGCGCGCCAATGCCGTATCAACACTCGCCGCTGTAAGCTCCAAGCGGGGCGGCACAATCGGTGGCAGGTCCGCAGTATGCGGCAGGCCCAGCGCCATAAAACGCTGCACGGTCATCGGCAAGACCGATTTATCGAGCCTGCGCAGGTCATTTAGCAAACCCCAACGGCATTCGCCCCGATACCCCGTGCGCAGTGGAATACGCGCCCAAAAGGGCACGAGTGCGGACTTGAAAGAATTAGGCAAAATAATTGCCTGATCGTATTTACCACGCAGACTGCGCCCCAGACGATAGCGTTCCCGCAGACGCAGTGCGCCATGCCCAATCGGCATACTTAGCGCCTCACGCACCTCCGGCATGCGCGCCAACAGAGGCTCGCTCCAGGCCGGGGCCAGCACATCGATGGCGACATGCGGACGGTATTGCTTGATGAGCTTGAACAGGCTCTGCGCCATAACCATATCGCCGACCCAGGACGGGCCGATGACAAGCATTGCCTCAGGCTTAGTGTTCACGGCGGGCGAGTTTATGACACATGACTTTCCAAGCTATCGATTGAGTCTGAGTTAAGGCCTGTATTTATTATAGCTTTAATGTGCACCGACTTTGCGCAATCCATCCCTATCCCCTTATCCAAGTCGGCGGATTATGCACCACTAACACAATGGTATACTGCCCCACTGTCTTTGCAGAAACACCGCTTATTGCCGCCTTATGAAACTCGCCTTCTGTCTGTTTAAATATTTTCCCTACGGCGGCCTGGAACGTGATTTTTTGCGTATCGCCCTGGCCTGCCGGGAACGTGGCCATGACATCACGGTGTTTATCCGCGAATGGCAAGGCCCGATTCC
>JAYSPZ010000151.1:0-4806 GCA_043721815.1 Gammaproteobacteria bacterium
ATGGCCTGCTTTAAGTCGGCATCGCTGATGCCTGCGCGCAGCAGTGGGCGCAGTTCGAATTTGCTGTCTTGGCCCAGGCACATATACAGCGTGCCGTCCACGGCCAGACGCACGCGGTTGCAGGTTTCGCAGAAGTGCTGTGAGATGGGTGTGATGAAACCGATGCGCAGCTTGGTGCCGGCGACTTGCACATAACGCGCCGGGCCGCCGCCGGGCATGATGCCGGGAATAAGGTCGTATTTTTCCGCCAATTGTTTTTCTACCACTTGTAAATCGACATAGTGATTGGTTGCGGCGCGTCCGGTGCTGCCCATCGGCATGGTTTCGATCAGACGCAGGGTGAAGTCGTGCCCGATGCAAAACTCGACCATGGCCTCTATCTCGTCTTCGTTAATTCCTTTCATGACTACCATGTTGATCTTGATAGGCTGAAATCCGGCGGTCTTTGCCGCCAGCAGGCCGTCAATAACGTGGTCGAGTTGTCCGCCGCCGGTGATGTCGTGAAAGCGCTCGGCATTCAGGCTGTCGAGGCTGACATTGATGCGGGTGATACCGGCTAGTCTTAGCGCTACCGCCTGTTTTTTTAATTGCGTGGCGTTGGTGCTGAGCGAGAGGTCGTCGATGCCGGGCAGCGCGGCCAAACGCGCGGCGAGTTGCGGAATATTTTTGCGCACCAGCGGTTCGCCGCCGGTGATACGGATGCGGCTTACGCCCAACTCGCCAAAGGCCGCGATCACGCGCTCAATTTCATCGAAGCTGAGCCAGTGCGCAGGCTCTTCAAAACCCTTGAAGCCCTTGGGCAGGCAGTAAAAGCAACGCAGGTCGCACTTGTCGGTGACCGACAGGCGCACATACTCGATTTTTCTGCCGAACGGGTCGGTTAACTGTGGTTTCATGGAATGCTCAGCTATACGACATGATTTAGTCGGGTTCCGTGTTCTTTAGTTTCACCGCGAACTCGTACAAGGTATTTTTTTTGGCGCCGCTGATCCGGGCAGCCAGGGTCGCCGCCTGTTTGACGGGAAGTTCGGTCAACAGGATGCGTAGCACGCGCTGCGTTGCAGCATCCGGTTCATCGGGTGTTTCCAGAATACTCTCCTGCGTGATCCCGTGCACCAAAACGACAAATTCCCCCTTTTGCTGATTCGAGTCGGCACGCAGCCATGCGCCGAGTCCCGCCAGGCTATCGCCGTGTATCGTTTCAAACAGCTTGCTGATCTCGCGGGCGATGACACCTTGACGTGCGGCACCGAAGACCTGCGCCATGTCGTCGATGCATTCAATAATGCGATGCGGCGATTCGTAAAAAATCAAGGTGCGTATTTCACCCTGCAATTCTTCCAGGTGCCGCCGCCGCGCACTGGCCCGTGCGGGCAGGAAGCCTTCAAATACAAAGCGATCGGACGGTAGCCCCGACGCAGACAGTGCGCTAATGAGCGCACAGGCACCGGGGATCGGAATAATCTTGATGCCGTGCGCACGCGCTGCACAAATAAGGTGATAGCCCGGATCGCTGATTAGTGGCGTGCCGGCATCGCTAATCAGGGCGATCGACGCACCGGCCAACAGGCGCTCCACGAGCAGCGCAGAGGCCTCGCGTTCGTTATGCTCGTGCAGGGCGACGCTGCGGGTTTTGATGCCAAAGTGGCGCAACAGCGGCGCACTATGGCGCGTGTCTTCGGCGGCGATTAAATCCACCGCCGCGAGTACGCTTACCGCGCGCGGACTCATATCCTCAAGATTGCCAATGGGCGTGGCGACCACATAAAGCACACTCTTACCGATTGACACATCGCACTCCCGCTAAGATACTGGAAACCTTAAACCGCTTGCTTCGTTACTGCTACGCTTTATGGCAGGAACCCCGGATAAAGAATTTTCTTGGCCTTTTTGGCGGACTTCACGGAGCACTGCAAACAGGTAGGATATTGCTGTCTCATGGAACGGTACTTGGACTTATTATGCCCTCATTCAGCCTGACCTCAAAAAAAGCTGTGTGCCGGATGCCCCTTTCCGCGCGATTATCCGCAAGACTATTGCTGACCCTGTTCGTGGTGCTGACTGTGGCGGCTTGCAATGCTATCCAACTTAGCCCCGCCCCTGTCACGTCACGTTCTGTCGGGCAATCACAGGCGGAACAATTGGAGACACAAGGTGATTTTGTCGGCGCAGCGGAGCTTTACCTGCGTCTGGCCGATGCCGCTAATCCCCGGCAACGACAGGGCTACCAGCTAAGCGCCGCCTCCGCGTCATTACGTGCCGGTGATATTGTGCAGGCGCGACGTATCATTGCCGAGCTTGATGCCAAGGGCCTTGATGCGAACCAACGCGCCCGGATGCAACTCCTGGATGCCGAGATTGCCTTATCGGAGGGAAATCCGCAGCAAACGCTACAGGCCCTGGACAACTTCACGCAACCGAACCTCGCGCCCGGTTTGCAGGCGCAGTCTCATCTGTTGCGCGCCGAGGCCTATGTATTGCTCAACGATCATCTGACGAGTGCGCGTGAGCGCGTTGCACTCGAGTCGTTGCTGAGCGATCCCGTTGCCGTGCGCGATAACCAGAACGCCATCGTGCAGTCGCTCGCGATGTTGCCCGCCCCGGTATTGCAGCAAGCCGGTGGGCACCCACCCGAGGTGTTGAGCGGCTGGGTTGATCTGGTGCAAATCGCCCGGCTCTCGAACCAAGATTCTGCTCAGTTTAACCAACGCATTGTTGATTGGCAGCAGCGTTACCGGCAGCATCCGGCATCCGCCGAGTTAATCGCCGCGCTGCCGACCCTGGGGCGCGGCACCCCCCAAGGCGCGGCTCCGCTCGCACAGGCGGGCGGCGCGCCGATAAATTACCCGCAGCGCATCGCCTTGCTATTGCCGATGTCCGGCAGCCTGGCCAGCGTGGGGAACGCACTCAGCGCGGCCTTTCTCGCTGCGGCCGGTGCGCAGCAGGCGGGTAATGCCAAGCCTGATATCCGGGCATACGATGTTGCCGCCGGCTCGGCAGATGCCGAGGCAGCCAAGGTCTTGCAGGTCTATCAGCAGGCCGTACAGGAAGGTGCCAAATTCGTGGTAGGGCCTTTGCAAAAAAATGCCGTCAAGGCACTGTTCACACTGGGGCCGCTGCCGGTGCCCACCCTGGCGCTGAATTACAATGAAGAGGCCGGAGGTGCACCGTTCAATCTCTACCAATTCGGACTCGCCCCCGAGGATGAGGCACGCCAAGTCGCGGAGCGCGCCTGGCGCGACGGCCACAGAAGCGCCTTGGCACTCGTGCCGCAGGGTGACCGCGGTGTGCGTGTGCTCGCGGCGTTTAGCGATCGTCTTGCGCAGTTAGGCGGCACGGTAGCGGACTCGCAAACCTACGTGCCCAAGGAAGTCGATTTTTCCGGCCCGGTGCGCAAGCTGCTTCAATACAGCGACGGCGGTGAGGTCAACAATAAAAAGGTAAAACCGCACCGTCGCCAGGATGCCGATTTTGTCTTCATGGTGGCCGCGCCGAGCCAGGGGCGCAGCATCCGTCCGATGCTGCAATTCTTTTATGCCAGCGACCTTCCAGTCTATGCGACCTCCGATATCTACGCAGGCAAGCCGAACCGCGCACTCGATCAGGACTTAAGCGGGATCATGTTTATCGATATGCCCTGGGTGTTGTCGGAGAGCACCCCGCAGCAGGGCGTGCGTCAAACCTTGGCGAGCCAGCATTCGGAGTCGTTCAATAAATTTCAGCGCCTGTACGCGCTGGGCGTGGATGCCTACAACTTAATCCCGCAATTAACCCGGTTGCATGCCTCGCCCGGTGAACGCTTCGAAGGGGAGACTGGTAGCCTGAGCCTTGACGAGCAAAATCGCGTGCACCGCGAGTTGACGTGGGCGCGTTTCGAAAGCGGAGCTGTGCGCATGCTCGATGTGGTTAGCAGCCCGCCGCCGCAATGACCGCTATGCCTCAAGCGTCGATCCCGCGCGGACAGCAGGCGGAAGATTTAGCCTGCCGTTATCTGCAAACCCAAGGCCTGCGCCTGGTGGAACGCAATTACCGTTGTGCGCACGGTGAAATTGATCTGATTATGCAGCAGGGACAGAGTATTATCTTCGTGGAGGTTCGCTACCGGCGCAGCCTCCGGTTTGGTGGCGGCATGGAAAGCGTCGACCGTCACAAGCAAGCCAAGCTTATCGCTACCGCCTTGCATTATCTGCAACGCGATAAGCAGGCTGCACGTCGACCCAGCCGCTTCGATGTGGTGGCCGTCTCACCCGGGATGGAACAGGATCAGGTGCAATGGATAAAAGATGCCTTCCAGGCATGAACCGTGATGGATGGTAAATCTTCTAATTAGTTGGCAAATTTTTACTACAGGCCGCGTTCTTATTTTATGGATCTGCTGAATCGCATCAGACAAAATTTCCAGGCCAGCATACAGCTCAAACAGCAGTGTGCGAATGACCTCGCCCCGGCGATTGTGCAGGCCGGTGAAATCCTCACGCAGTGCTTATTGCAAGGGCATAAGGTCTTGGCGTGTGGAAACGGCGGCTCGGCAGGCGATGCCCAGCACTTTTCCTCTGAGATGCTGAACCGCTATGAACGTGAGCGGCCGGGCTTGCCCGCCATCGCCTTAACGACGGACAGCTCAACACTGACCTCGATTGCCAACGACTACCAGTTCGCCGATGTGTTCGCCAAGCAGATCAGGGCCTTGGGTCAAGCGGGTGATGTACTGCTGGCCATCACCACGAGCGGAAATTCAGCCAATATTATCAATGCCATCGACGCGGCACACGAGCGTGAGATGCGCATTATCGCCTTGACCGGCCG
>JAYSPZ010000152.1:0-5054 GCA_043721815.1 Gammaproteobacteria bacterium
GACTGACTCAGGCAATGAT
The DNA here is from genome assembly GCA_043721815.1 of Gammaproteobacteria bacterium. Classification (GTDB taxonomy): domain Bacteria; phylum Pseudomonadota; class Gammaproteobacteria; order SURF-13; family SURF-13; genus JBDSTW01. The sequence goes on from JAYSPZ010000152.1 coordinate 20, forward strand.
CCGCCGTCGCCCCCTGCACAAGCCCCAGATAGCCATCTTGTTTCTGGATCTCGACCACTTCAAGACCCTCAACGATACGCTGGGACACAGTCTTGCCGACCTGCTGCTCAAGGCCATTGGTGAACGTCTGAATTCCTGCGTGCGTGAGGGTGACACCATCGCGCGTTTGGGCGGCGACGAGTTTGCCGTCCTTCTTACCGATCTGACCTCGGCTGCGAATGTCGACCAACTTGCGCAAGATATTCTTGATGGCCTCGCCGCCCCGTTCGAAATGGACGGCCGCGAATTGTTCGTCGCCGCCAGTATCGGCATCAGCCTCTACCCGGATGATGGGAACACCGCCGAAACCCTGCTGAAAAATGCCGACACCGCGATGTATCTTGCCAAGCAACGGGGCAGAAACCGCTACCAATACTACTCAGCGGCGCTGGGTGCCAAGGCAGCGGCACGCCTGGACTTGGGAAACAGCCTGCGCCAAGCTTTAACACGCAATGAGTTTGTGCTGCATTATCAGCCACAGATGGATCTTGCTACCGGCAAAATCACTGCGGTGGAGGCCCTGGTGCGCTGGGATAAGCCGCACTCAGGCCTGATCTTGCCCACCCAATTTATACCGCTCACCGAAGCTACCGGCCTGATCGTTCCGCTTGGTGAGTGGGCCTTACGCACCGCGTGCGAACAGAATAAGGCATGGCAGACGCAGGGATTGCCGCCGATTCGTATCGGGGTCAACCTGTCGGCGCGCCAGTTTCAGCAGCAAAATAGGCGCGAGATCGTCAACTGCATCCTGCGCGTACTGGATGAAACGGGGCTCGATCCCTGCTATCTGGAGCTGGAACTGACCGAAAGCATCCTGCAAACCATCGAGGTGGCGGGGATGCTGCGCACCTTGAAAGGCACCGGCATCCAGATCGCGATCGACGACTTCGGCACCGGTTACTCTTCCTTGAGTTATCTGAAGCGCTTCCCGCTCGACAAGCTTAAGATCGATCAATCGTTTATGCAGGGTATCCCTGAGGATCAGGACAACGCGGCGATCGTCACCGCCATCATCGCCATGGCGCACAGCCTGAAGCTGAAGGTAATTGCCGAAGGCGTGGAAACAGACGGGCAATTGGCCTTCCTGCGCTCGCTACACTGCGATGAGGTGCAGGGTTTTCTGTTTAGATGTCCGCTCACGGCTGCGGATATGACCACCCTGCTGGCGACGGACCCCCGTATCCTGCCAGCCGCCTAATCTCGTCCTACCCCAGGCACGCATAGCTGGCCTGCATTATGCAGGTAGGGAGCAAGGCCAAACGCTGTATTCGGCTTCGTGCGGCACCCTTGCGCACCAACTGCGGTGACGCGGGCCTAAACCAATAATGGTTAATAATAATTAACATGCTCTTATGCGCATGAAGGATTAAATATGAGCAGCACGGCACTCGAAATCCCGCTGGTACCCGCAAACAATCCCTCTGTCGCTACCACCGACGAGGCCAAGTCGCCTCCCTTATCCGCGCTGCGCCTGCTGCCCATCCTTGGCAATTGGGAAGTGTGGGGCTTCGGCTTCACCGGTTTACTGTTGTGGATCATAAGTGCGTCCGGCGCCCATGCCGCCTTAGGGCCGCAGGCCTTGCTTATGTGGGTTCCGATCACAGTGGTCGGCGTGATGATAAATCTGCAAGTACGGCGGATGGCCGCTCACTGGCCCGATATGGCGGGCGGCACGCCGAACTACATCAGCCGCCTGTTTGATAATTCCTGGTTCGGCCGCTATGCCGCCATGGCCTATTTTCAGGGATGGGCATCGGTACCCACGGTCAGCGCGATTATCCTCGCCGATATCACCATGCAGAATTTGAATACCGTGGACATATTTTTCCCGGAATGGATACTCAGGGTCGTATTCATCTCTCTCGCCTTCATCATCGCCTTCGCCGGCACGCGCGCCTTGAGCGTGCTGCACCTGTGTTTTGTCATACCGGCGGTGGGATTTTTGCTGTTCTTCTGTCTACACGGTGTCGGCTGGCTGGCATTTTCAGACGCAAGCCCGGGGTTTTTCCCCGGCGATTGGGGACACTTCGACTTCACACAATGGGCAAAATGGTTTTTCGTGGCGACCTACGCTGCGTATGCCGTAGAGACCTCGTCTTCTTTTATGGCCGATGCACGCAACCGCTCCACAATCTTACGTTGTTTAAAAGCAGCCGCCTGCATTATGCCGGTGGTGTTTATCCTTGGCTCGTGGGTGGTAATGCGCCTCTCCACGGGGGTGGAGATTTATTCAGACAATATTTATTTGAATCTGGTGCAGGCGGCACGGCCCTTCTGGGGCGATTTTTCTAATCTGATGATCATATTCTTCATTGCCTCAGCCTGTCTGCTCAGTTGCGCCACCGGCTGCGCAAATTCCCCGCGTGTCGTGTACCAATTGGCCCGGGATGGCCATGCCGCGCCGGTATTCGGCATCGCCTCGCGCCGCAACGTGCCGGGTCCCGCCCTGCTATTAACGCTGGTGATTGCCCTGACCTTCCTGCTCTGGGGAGACATGACCCGCGTGCTCGTGGTGACCGGCACCGGCTACTTCGTCATCTTCCTGTTCATGCACCTGGGCCTGTGGCTCAACCGTGGCAAACCTTACGTGCGCTGGCCGTGGTGGGCGCTCGGGTTTTTTGTCGCCGAGCTGATCATCTTTGTGGTGGGTGGCATTGCCTGGGGCTGGCAGGATTTCGTCATTGGGGTATTGTTCCCCATCGGCGTGATGTTGGCTGATGTGCTGATACGCCGTTTTCCGGTCGGAGTATTTAATCCGGCCTGGTGGCAAAGGATTTATAGCACCCAACAGTTCGGGCTGGTGCGCGGCGGCGTAGCTGCGCAGGTTGCCCTGCTAATATTTTTCGTATGCAGTGCTGCTGCCATGGGTTGGGGCATAGGTGGGCTGGTGGATGACGTACGCACTGATTACACGGGCACGAATCTGTTCACCATACTGATTCTGGTAATCGCCTTTCTGGGCGTGGCCGCCGCCTGCTGGACCACCTTACCCATGCTCTCCGCGATGGAAGAGGCGTGCGAGCAGGCGCTTTCCGAAGCACACTATTTCCTAACCAGTTCGCACGATGCCATTGTGATGGTCGATCAGTCAAATGTGGTGCGTATGGCCAATGCTCCCGCAGGGGCGCTATTTGGTACGCACCGTTCACTTGTGGGAAAAAAGCTGTATGAGTTATTGCCGCCCACGGTCTCGTTGGAGGATGGGGAGGCATTTAAGGAACATATTTTAACCCGGCCCGATGGCAGCCAACGTTCAGTTGAAATTTCTGTTTCGAGTATTAATGTGGGCGAAAAAAGAGAACGGGCCGTAACACTGCACGACATCAGCGAGCATAAGCAGATTCAAGCCAGGCTGCACGAGAACGAGGAGCTTTACCGCACCCTCTACGAAGACAACCCGGCCATGTATTTTACCCTCGATGCGAACGCGAACATCATTTCAGTGAATGCGCGCGGGGCTGAGCAATTAGGCTACACGGTAAATGAATTGATCGGCCAGCCGGTGCTGAATGTCTTCTATGAGGCCGACAAGAAGACGGTGGTAGAAGAATTCAAGACCTGCCTGCAGAACCTGGGGGAGATCGTGCAATGGGAATTTCGCAAGGTACGCAAGAGCGGCAGCGTGATCTGGGTGAGTGAAACCGTGCGCCCCATCCTATCCGGCAACGGCGAGATTATTGTGCTCGTGGTCTGCGAGAACATCAGTGACCGCAAGCTCGCCGAGACCCGGCTGACCTATCTTGCCAATTATGACGCCATGACCAACCTGCCCAATCGTACCCTGTTTTATGACCGCCTCACGCAGGCGGTCACGCGCCTGCCCTGGAACAATCGCCTGGTGGCGGTATTGTTCCTGGACATTGATCGCTTCAAGCTCATCAACGATACCCTGGGGCATGGCACGGCCGATTTAATGCTCAAGGCCATCGGTGAGCGGCTGATGGATTGCGTGCGCGAGGGCGATACCGTGGCGCGGCTGGGGGGCGATGAATTCACCGTGCTGCTCGTCGATGTCGCTACGGCAGAAGACGTGACGGTGGTGGCGCAAAAAATCCTCGACACGATAGCCCAGCCCTTTGATCTGGACGGCCACGAATTTTATGTGACCACCAGCATCGGCATCAGCCTTTGCCCCGCTGAAGGCAACGATGCCGTTACCTTATTGAAGAATGCCGACACGGCGATGTACGCCGCCAAGGATAAAGAAGGCAATAATTTTCAGTTCTATGCGAGCATTATGGGCGACCAATCCTCCGGCCGGCTCAAGCTGGAAAGCTCTTTGCACCATGCGCTGGAACGTAACGAATTCCTGCTTTACTACCAGCCGCTCATCGACTTCACCACGGGCAAGGTCGCCGGTGTGGAGGCTCTGCTGCGCTGGAACAGGGAGGGAACGCTGATCTCGCCGGCGGACTTTATTCCGCTCGCGGAGGAAACCGGCTTGATCATACCCATCGGCGAGTGGGTGCTGCGCACCGCCTGCGCCCAGAATAAGGCCTGGCAAGACCAAGGGCTTCCGCCCATGCGCGTGGCGGTAAATCTGTCGAGCCGCCAGTTGCAATTACCGGGCTTGAAAGACACGGTGGCTAATATCTTGACCGAAACCGGCCTGGAACCCTGTTATCTGGAACTGGAGCTGACGGAAAGCATGATGCAAAGCCTGCAGGCCACCGGAACGCTGCGTGCCTTGAAAGAGATCGGCGTGCGCCTGGCCATCGACGACTTCGGCACCGGCTATTCGTCATTGAGCTATCTGCAGCGTTACCCGCTGCACAAGCTCAAGATCGACCAGTCGTTCATGCGCGACCTCCCGACCGATGAAAATAACGTGGCCATAGTCACGGCCATCGTCGCCATGGCGCAAAGCCTGAACTTGAAGGTGACCGCCGAGGGCGTGGAAACCCCTGAGCAACTCGCGTTTCTACGCACCCTGAAGTGCGATGAATTGCAGGGGTATTTATTCAGCCGTCCCTTGCCGATGGCGGAAGTAACCAAC
>JAYSPZ010000153.1:0-3177 GCA_043721815.1 Gammaproteobacteria bacterium
GCGGTGTCATACTCATCCGCCTCGACCACAAAAAAGCGCGTTTGACCCAGGCGCGACGACAGACCGAAATTATTCGGCACGCCGCCAATCAGGAATCCCGGTGCAAGCCCGGCATACTCCAGTATCCAGGCCAGCATGGAAGCGGTGGTGGTCTTGCCGTGGGTGCCGGCCACGGCCAGTACCCATTTATCGTGCAGCACATGCTCGGCCAGCCACTGCGGACCGGAGGTGTAGGGTAGGCCTTCGTTGAGCACATACTCCACCGCCGCATTGCCGCGCGACAAGGCATTGCCGATTATCACGCAGTCGGGCGCGGGCTTGAGGTGTCCCGGTTCGTAGCCCTCACAGAGCGTGATGCCCTGTGCCTCAAGCTGGGTGCTCATGGGTGGGTATACATGGGTATCCGAGCCGCTCACCCGATGGCCCAGATCGCGTGCCAGTAAGGCGATACCGCCCATGAAGGTGCCGCAGATGCCGAGAATATGAATATGCATGTCGAGCCTGATTAAAAACCGGTTTGCAAATGCTACGATTTTACAGCGTTGCCGGAAACAGTGCGCTCATCACGACGAGACCTACCACCAAATACCCAAGGCTGGCCAGCATGCCCAGCGCAAAAGATACCGACAAGGCGTGACGCAGGATATGTGCGCTGACGGTAATATTCCAGATCATCAGGCCGAACAACAAGGGCGATGGCTCCGTGGCGCGCGCGAGCGGCAGTGCTAAAAGTTCGAATAGCGCACCTGTGCCCGCCAAGGCCGTTAGTGTTTGCACCAGTCGCGCAGGAAAGCGGCGCAGCATTAACAGCGTGTGTGTGACCAGGGCCAGCACCATGATGTCGGCCAGCGCATAGAGTAGCGCCTTACTCGGCGGGAGCTGTGCGCTTGCCAAGGCCAGGCTCATTAATGTGTAGGCGGCAAGCGCAAGGCCCAGCAGAAAGCGCGAGACCGGCACGGCATCCGGCCTGGCGCGCAGCAGGCAGAGATCGATAAATAGCTTGAATGAATTGAGCAAGGCACGCTACCTGGATGCAGGTGTGTCGAGATGCGTCGGTAATATAGGCGGGATTGTAACCTACAAGTCGTCCATACATGTGGGTAGCTTGGCTGTACCCGTGACGTGAAAGAGGCCATGGATAGGCGGCCTGCCTCACTCCTTATGCTACACTGCAAATAGTTACAACAACCGCACTTAACCCCTCAAGCCCGCATGCAAGAATACTACGTTGATTCCCCCCGGCAGCTTAACGATTTATGCGCCCGCCTGGCGGCGAGCCCATGGGTGGCGCTCGATACCGAATTCATGCGCGAGAAAACGTATTATGCGCAATTCTGTTTGCTACAAATTGCGAACGAAGAGATCATTGCCTGCGTCGACCCGCTTGCGCTTGACCTCGACCCCTTGCTGGATCTGATCTACGATCCATCCATCACCAAGGTCATGCACTCCGCGCGTCAGGACCTGGAACTGCTTTACGATTTGCGTCACGCGCTCCCGTACCCGTTGTTCGATACGCAAATCGCCGCGACGGTCTTGGGTTACGGCGATCAAGTCGGTTACGGTGCCCTGGTGCAGGGCATGTTCGGGGTGGAGCTGGACAAATCCCACACACGCACGGATTGGAGCCAGCGTCCGCTCGATCCTAAACAGTTGATTTATGCGGCGGATGACGTGCGCTACCTGGTAAAGATCTACACGCAACAGCGTGCCGACCTCGAACGCTCAGCTCGACTCGGCTGGCTCACGGATGACTTTGCCGAACTGATCGATGCGGGCAAGTATGTAAATCAGCCACTTAATGCCTGGCGGCGGATACGCCAGGCCAATACCCTGAAGGGTGTGCAGCTTGCCGTGTTACGCGCGCTGGCCGCATGGCGTGAAGAGCGTGCCAAGGCGCATAATAAACCGCGCAAGTGGATCGTCAGCGATGACGTATTGCTGGAGCTGGCGCGGCACATGCCGCACGACACGGAACAGTTGGACAAGATCCGTGGTCTGGAGGCGCAGACCCTGAAGCGTAACGGCGGCGATATCATCGCGCTGATCGCTGAGAGCAGGCATCTGCCCAAGGAACAGTGGCCGCAACCGGACCCGCCGCTGCGCCTGGATGCCCGGCAAGAGGCCCTCGTCGACACATTGATGGCGGTGGTGCGGGTGCGCGGCAGGCAAAATGCCGTTAGCCCAGCCACCCTCACGACGCGCAAGGAGCTGGAAGCCATGGTATCAGGTCGGCAGGATGTGCCGGTATTACACGGCTGGCGCGGTGCGCTGGTCGGGCGTGACTTGGTGGCCATGCTGCAAGGCAAGGTCATCTTGCGCGTTGCCGATGGGGATTTGGATATTACTCCTGTTTGAATGAATGACCCGGCAGGCAGACGATATTCAGGGTTGCGCTTACATTTTATTTAGGGAGGCTCTGAATAAGTCAGAGGTTCCTTGGGGCTGAAACAGTAAAAATGGGCTTACTATAACTTTTCCGTTGACCCTGTCGGTGCGCCGCTCTATATTGGTACATCGAAATAAAGTATCGCTGAGTCGAGATCGTCTATGGCCGTAGAGAAGCCCGCGCAAATGGGCGAACTGGAATTAAAAAAACTGGAGGCCGGAATCGATGATCTGATTCGTTCCTGCGACCTCCTGAGAGAAGAAAATCGCGCCATGCGCAAACAGTTGGCGAGTATGATGAGCGAGCGCTCCGGGCTGATAGAGAAAAGTGCGCACGCATACACGCGGGTAGAGGCGATCATTCAGCGCCTGAAGGTCTTGGAGCATGAGGCGTGAGCCGCGAGATAGCCGTGCCGATCACCGTGCACATCCTCGAAAAGGAATATCGAGTGGCCTGCGCGGAGCAGGAAAGGGATGCCCTGGCTGCTGCCGCGCATTATCTGAGCAGCAAGATGAAGGAGATTCGGGATACCGGGAAGGTCGTCGGCCTGGAGCGTATCGCGGTGATGGCCGCGCTCAATATTACGCACGAATTGTTGCAGCAAAAATCGGGTAAGGAAAATAATACGCAGGCTTGGGCAGGCAAGGTACGCACCTTGCATGATAAGATTGAGGTCGCCCTTAGCAGAGGCAGGCAGTTGGAGATTTAACGCGGCCTGAGATAACTTGGGTTGTATGAGGGGAACAGGATAAAGCAGCAGTATCAGAGATGCGAATTTGAGTCCCGGA
>JAYSPZ010000154.1:0-4057 GCA_043721815.1 Gammaproteobacteria bacterium
AGCGAATTTTTCCTATCGCTTTGATGCTATTGATCAAGCCAATTTGCGTAAATCTATTTTGAATAGCATAAAAAGTGGTGATTCTCCTGCTCTTATCGACGTTTCGCCTGAAACAGACGCTGCCAAGCTTGAAGGCGCTGTCATAGGCATAGTGTTCAATCAGGCTGGGATTATTTCCGGGTTATCAACAAAATGCCTCATCGACACTGTCCGTATACATAAAGCGTGACAATGAAGTAAAGAGTGCGCCTTTACGGGTAGAGGGGTCGAGCGGTTTTTCCGTGGCTGCGGCTAAGAATGACGCGATAAAGCAGTATGTAAATCAGCTTGCACAATTGATATCGGAGCCATGAGTAAAGCCTAAGGACGGGCGACCTGTCATGTAGAGTACGCTCGGGGGGCGTTGCACACGCAACGAAGCTGGACAGAAGTCATGTGTCCATTAAATGTTATAGTTTGTGATAACATCATCTGCGCCTTAAGCGTTTAACTTAATAAGAGGACATATGAAATTAACAACATCAATGCCCATTGCTTTTGCACTTGTAGCCCTCGTATCAGGATGCGAGACAACTAATTCAGTACCTTATAAAGCATCAATAGCCAACGTCATTTCACTACAACAGGGCCTACAAGCTCAGGGCAAAAAAGTCAGTCTTGGCAACTTTAGTGCAGCTCAGGGCATTGATGAAAACCCGATGTGTCGCCTTATGGGGCCAGTTACAGTAGCCCCTGGAAAGTCTTTGCCACAGTTTATTAAAGATGCATTTCAAGAGGAGTTATTCTTGGCTCAAGTATACGATGCCAACTCACCTACTATAATTGATGGCCGTATAGAAGCACTCACTTTTAGTTCGGTATCGCCCGCTAGCTGGGACATCACGATGCATGTCAAATCTAACCATTCTGATGGCTATACCGTCGCAGTAAAATATCCGTTTGATACAAGCTACTCAGCTTATTCTGCATGTAAGAATGTAGCAGATGCATTTGGTCCCGCAGTCCAGGAACTATTGAAGCAAGTTATTAGTAATCCACAGTTCAGATCATTGGCCAAGTAACTGAATTTGGTTAACGATTGAGTGCCAGGCAATCGATGGCATTCCATCACAAAGAGTCGCATGACTACCGAAAGGGCTGACGGAGGGGTACTTCATAAGAAGTACCCCTAGTCACACTCTTATTGGCGATCATTTTCTTTGACCGTCAACTTTTGACCCACTACACCCGCATAGAAAACGACCAGCTTTACCGGAACAGATCCCGCATTGCGACCACTGTGCAATGTATTCACAACCTCTGCCAACGCTTCACCCGACTTGATCTGCTTCACCTCGCCATTTTTTAGCCGCACCTCCAGCTCACCTTCAAGCACCATGCCAAACGACGGCACAGGATGTAAATGCCAGCCTGTTTCACCGCCAGGCGCAATTTCTATAACCATGCCGGTAATTTCTGCCTTTCCTTCCGGGTAAACAATGGGCTTGCCGTCCCAACTATTTTCCACCTTTAGTACAGTGGACGCTTTTATAGAAGCGGATTGCTCTAGCGACGATGCCTCTTGCTGAAAAATTACTGCCAGTATGACCGGAAAGATTATTTTGATGATTTTCACAGTAGTGCCTCTATAAATTCCAAGCTGCTTTTATCCATGCCAGCTCCAACGCGGGGCAACGGGGCGGCACGAATAGGGTTAACGTCGCCGTGGGTAGGCTTCTCAAATCAAGCTGCTGGGCGAATGCGAGGTCTTATGTTTGGGGAAGCGGTGCCCTCTTAACTTCACACTATGATGCCAAGGCCGTTTTTAGCTTCTTCATCGCGTTCTTTTCCAACTGGCGGATACGCTCCGCCGACACCTGATACCGCTCGGCCAGATCGTGCAGCGTGGCCTTGTTATCGGCCAGCCAGCGCTGCGCCAGAATATCGCGGCTGCGCTCATCGAGATTTGCCAGAGCTAAGCGCAGTTGCTCGCTGTTGCTGGTCTCCAGATCAGTGCCTTCAACCTGCGCGGCCGGATCCATGCGCAGATCTTGCAGGTAGGCAACCGGCGCAAGATGAATCTGTTCCGCGTCACCTTCTTCTTCAGGGTAGCCGTCAAAGGCGATGTCTTGGCCGCTCAGGCGCGCCTCCATGGCCCGTACCTCTTTGGCGCTCACGCCCAGGTCTTTTGCCACGGCATTGACTTCGTCGTGGCTGAACCAGCCGAGGCGTTTTTTGGTGCCGCGCAGATTGAAAAACAGCTTACGCTGAGCCTTGGTCGTGGCCATTTTGACGATGCGCCAATTACGCAGGATAAATTCATGCATCTCGGCGCGTATCCAATGCACGGCAAACGATACCAGCCGTACATTCATCTCGGGGTCGAAGCGCTTGACCGCCTTCATCAGGCCGATGTTACCTTCCTGAATGAGATCGCCCAGGGCCAGGCCATAGCCGCTATAGCCGCGTGCGATATGGATCACAAAGCGTAGTTGCGACATAACAAGCTGGCGCGCTGCATCAAGATCGTTGTCGCGTTGCAGACGCACGGCGAGGGCGTGCTCTTGCTCGGCCGTGAGCATGGGTTCGCGGTAGGCTGCTGCGGTGTAGGCCCCCAAACTCCCTAGCGGAGTGGCCAGAATGGGAAAATCGTTGCCCTTAATCATTAAGATGTACCCTCCATACTATAACTGTGACTATTTTATCATTTGCTCAATTGGGTAAACACTAACCAGGGCCGGGTCTGCTCCAGGCGATGCGCGTAAAGCCTACAGAAACTAAGAGCAACAAACAGAGAGGAAGTTCGGCAGTGCTACAGCAGGCTCTCTACCGGGGCGCTGACCCCCAGCCGACGCGGGCCATCGACGGCGAAGATAAAGGCGCAGTTTCTATCGGACTTCTTGGCCGCAAACAGGGCATTGTCTGCCAAACCCAGCAACTGATTCAGATTCACACCCGGGTTGTCCAGCGGTGAGGCTATACCGAGGCTGATGGTGATCGGTATGCCCAGCGGACACAGATCCTGGGCGGCGCGGCGCAGGCCTTCCGCCTGCTCCTCGGCCATGAGCCTGGGGCAATTCGGCAGCAGGATAGCAAACTTCTCACCGCCGAAGCGCACGGTCATGGCCTCTTTGGTAAAGTACGTGGAGAGTAGCTTGCCCAAGCCAGACAAGATTCGATCTCCGTTAATATGGCCCAATTTGTCGTTAATGTCTTCAAAATTGTCGATATCTGCCATAATCGCCCAAACTGGCTGGTTGCACGGATCGATGATAAAGCGACCGCCGTTATTGAGCAGGTAGCGCCTGCTGTGTAGTCCGGTCAGGGCATCGGTCGGTGCCAGACGCTTCATCTCCTCGGTCTGCCGCAACAGCGTAACGAGCTGTTGCTTGAGCGTCAGCAAGGATCGCATGCGCGCCATGAAAATCTCTTCCACGATGGGCTTGGCGACAAAGTCGTTGCCGCCTGCGTGAAATATATCCACTTGTTTATTCTGGTTGTTATCGATAGTGATGACCAGCACGGGTAGTTCCTGCTGGGAATAGCGGTATTTGACCCTGATCGCGTGCAATAGGTCGCCGCCCGTCATCTTTCCCTCCAGGAAAAAGTCTGTGACGACCAGGTCGAACTTACGGTCTTCCAAGGCCGCATGGTGCAATAACTCCATGGCCTCTTCGGCGCTGCTGACGTGCACGACCTGCAGGCCGTGTTTGCGCATCATGCCGCCAGCGATCATGGCCTGCGTAGGGCTGTCCTCCACGTACAAGACCTTGCCGGTCAGGTCCAGATTGCGCCGGGTAAAGGCCTTGATAAATTCGACGAATTCCTCATAGCCCCAGGATTTGTCGAAGTAATCGGTTACACCAGCACTATAGCCCTCCTGCAGCAGACGATTATTGTCATCTCCAGACACCACGATGATGGGCGTAAAGCGGTTTTTGTGGCTTTGGTGAATGCGTCGGCAAAGCTCCAGGCCGTCCATATCGGGGAGCATGAGCGGGGTAGTAATCAGGCTGTAATTAGCCGATTCCAGGCTGTTCAGGGCTTGTTTGGCGGTCGCGCAGGCGGTGATGTTCGG
>JAYSPZ010000155.1:0-1658 GCA_043721815.1 Gammaproteobacteria bacterium
GTCTTGCGGCCGGGGGCGATGTCGGAGTGCCCGACGATGCGCCCCAGGTCGAGCGTCGGATATGCCCGTATCAGGGCTTGCACGAGCTCGGCCAAGGCAGCATATTGTGCGCCGGTATAGGGCACATCATCGCTGCCCTCCAGTTCGATGCCGATGGAAAAGTCGTTGCAGCGCGAGCGGTTATCGAAGCACGACTCGCCTGCGTGCCAGGCGCGCTGATGGAAGGGTACGTACTGGGTAATGGTGCCGTCGCGCCGCACCAGCACATGCGAGGACACCCTCATGCCTTGAATAGCGCGGAAATAGGGGTGGAGATCCGGGTCGAGCGAATTGGTAAACAGCGCATCGATATGCGGGCCACCGAACTCGCCGGGCGGCAGGCTGATGCCATGTATCACCAGTAGATCGATGCTGCCTGGCGCAGGGCGTGCGTCGTGATTCGGGCTGGCTATTTGAAGGGCCGCATCCAATAAGCCCGCGCCGGTATCCACTTTCATGTTGCACACGCTCGCATGTCTAAGTTAGGGAAGCCCTGAATAAGTCCATCCTGGACTTCTCAGAGCACGAAAAGCAAAAACGTGGTTTTTTCTTTTCTTCATGTTTCAAACACTTCCGTGTTTGAAACATGGCGGTGCATCCCTGCACCGCAGGAGCCTCGGACTTAATCAGAGGCTCCTTAACCTGCATTGCCACCCTCTCGCAGGTGCTATCACGCACCGCATAGGCTACCATCTTAAAATAAAGAGTTAACTTCTCCTACGGGGTTATACATGAGCCACTTAAGCGCCTATCTCGGCCCACCGATCACGCTTGAATATCTGCTGCCATACCCTGCCGATAATCCTGCTTCGCAGGGCTACAATTTCGGCGCGGGCTGGTATAACCCGGACGGGGCACCGGCCGCTTATGCCCAAGCTACCCCGTTGTGTCTGGACGCGAATCTGCCGCACCTTGCGCACAGCCTGAGCAGCGGACTCTGGCTGTTTTATACCGGCACTGCCATTCCGGTAATGCCACACAGACCGGCTCTCTTGCAACCCCTGCTCGACGAAGATTTTATCTTTGCCCACCAAGGTTCTATTGAGGATTTTCGCACCACCCTGAGTCCGGTGCTGCGGCGGTTTCTGGCATCGGAGATTGAGGCGCAGATGCAAGGCCAGGCCGAGGCCGAATATCTGTTTGCGGTCTTGCGTCACCTGTTGGTGAACGATGAAGAGATGGCGCTCGATCAGGCTTTGGCGGAGATGTTCGCCTTACTGGAGGACTGGTGCGGCGAGCTTCCGGCTACCTTGAATATTGTTGTCAGTGACGGCGAGGGGCTTTATGCCGCACGCCACGCCGTGAATACCGAGTGTGCGCCACTTTATTACAACACCGATGACGAGGCCTTCCCCAACGGCCAGCTAATCGCGACCCAGCCACTCACCGATTCGGATTATTGGCAACCCGTACCCGAGCATCACATCCTCATCCTCAGCCCCGATGAACCGCCGGAACTTTTAGCACTGTAAGCCGACGTAGCACAGTGCCTTATTAGAACCAGACCTTATGAATCCAAGTATATTTGAGGGGATATTAATTCTGCTTGCGGTCGCCGTGCTCCTGGTCGCGCTGGCGCGCCGCCTGCATTTGCCGCCGATTCTGGGGTATTTATTTGT
>JAYSPZ010000156.1:0-6711 GCA_043721815.1 Gammaproteobacteria bacterium
TGCTTAAAAAAATTAGCGAAAAAATTGATTGAGCGCAAGGAAGACCTCGCACTTTTGATAACACTGGAGATGGGCAAGCTTATCAATGAATCGCGCGCGGAAATCGAGAAGTGCGCCTGGGGTTGTGAGTATTACGCCGAGCAGGGCGCGCAATTTCTTGCGCCCGAAATTATTCCCACCGAGGCGGCAAAAAGTTATATGTGCTACGAGCCATTGGGCACCGTGCTCGCCGTGATGCCGTGGAATTTTCCGTTCTGGCAGGTGTTCCGCTGCGCCGTGCCGGCATTGATGGCGGGCAACACCGTGCTGCTGAAGCACGCCTCGAACGTGCCGCAGTGTGCGCTCGCCATTGAAGATGTGTTTAACGATGCCGGCTTCCCGGCGGACGTGTTCCGCACGCTGTTGATCGAAAGCTCACAGGTGGAAAAAGTTATCGCCGATACACGCGTACACGCCGTGAGTATCACTGGCAGCATAGCCGCGGGCCGCAAGATCGCCGCGCTGGCCGGGGCGCATCTCAAAAAATCCGTGCTGGAGCTGGGTGGTGCGGACGCTTTCATTGTGCTGGAAGATGCCGACCTTGAGTCCACCGTGATGCACGCCGTCACCTCACGCTTTTTAAATGCCGGGCAGAGTTGTATTGCTGCCAAGCGCATGATTGTGGTGGATGCAATCGCCGACGAATTTGTGCAGCGGCTGAAGGTGACGCTGGAGCAGTTGCGGCCCGGCGATCCGCTGGCAGATGCCACCACGCTGGCCCCTCTGGCGCGTGCTGATTTACGTGATGAACTGCATGGGCAGGTGCGTGAAAGTATTGCGCAGGGTGCACTGCCCGTCACGGGTTGCATGCCGCTGAAGGGTGGCGGGAATTATTACGCCGCCTCGCTGCTTGATCGGGTCGAGCCCGGCATGCGGGCCTATGACGAAGAACTGTTCGGGCCGGTGGCCTGCGTGATCCGCGCGCGCGACGAGCGCGACGCCGTGCGCATCGCCAATGACACACGCTTCGGTCTCGGTGCCAGTGTATGGACACGCGACAGTGTACGCGGCGAACGCCTTGCGCGCGTATTGCAATGCGGGGCGGCGTTTGTGAACGGCATCGTGAAGAGCGATCCGCGCCTGCCCTTCGGCGGCATCAAGGATTCCGGCTACGGGCGCGAGCTTTCGCACCACGGCCTGCGCGAATTTGTAAACATCAAAACCGTGTGGATCAAATAGCTGCGTGGAAATCCTGGCGCTGTATCTCTTGCTGGGTGCCTGCGTCGGTGTCGTCGCCGGGCTGTTCGGTGTCGGCGGTGGGCTAATTATTGTACCGATGCTACTTTTTATTTTTCACGCTAACGGCATCGCACCGAATGTCATCATGCATCTTGCCATTGGCACTTCGCTCGCCACCATCATGGTCACGTCGCTGTCCTCGGTGCGTGCGCATCATCAGCATGGGGCCGTACTGTGGCCGGTATTTATAAAACTCGCGCCGGGCATCGTCGTGGGAACTTTGCTGGGCGCTCACATCGTGGATCAACTACCCAGCGCCACGCTGCGTGTGATTTTCGGCGTGTTCGAATTACTGGTCGCCGCACAGATGGGCTTCGGCATCAAGACGGCGCCACACCGCCAGTTGCCGGGATGGCCGGGTATGAGTCTCGCTGGCATTATTATCGGCAAGGTCTCCGCCATCATCGGCATCGGCGGCGGCACGCTCACCGTGCCGTTTCTGGTGTGGTGCAATACCGGCATCCGTCAAGCCGTAGCGACCTCCGCCGCGTGCGGACTGCCGATTGCCATCGCCGGGACGATAGGTTTTGTCATCACCGGCTGGAATGCATCGGCGCTGCCCGCATGGAGCACGGGCTATGTCTACTGGCCCGCGTTTGCCGGTGTCGCACTCGCCAGTGTATTTTTCGCTCCGCTCGGTGCGAGGCTTGCGCACACACTGCCCGCCGATCAACTGAAGCGCTACTTTGCAATTCTATTGGCCATACTGGGTGTGCGCATGCTGTTTACGGGGTAGGGGCGAATGGGTATATTGCGTTGTACGCACGACACGTCGATGAAGAATAGTGTGGCTACAAAGACCGCGTATGTATAAGCCAACAGCAAAGGATTAATCCATATGAAGACGGCGGTAATGCGCCGCCGCCTTCATGCGATTACCGCACCCCGCCATGCTGCACCAGCGCCGTGCGTGGTTTTTGGTGGTGTCGTAAAAGTAGAGTATGCAGCGCGGGTTGTCGCATTTTTTAACCAGAGACAAATCACCGCTGCAAAGCAAATCGCTTGCCGCCTCGGCGATGGGTACAATCAGTTGTACCGCTTCTGCATGATCGATATGTAAGCGCTTTTCAAATGTTCCGCGCTTGCGCGCCACCTGCGCGTAGCTCGTACCGTGACGTAATACTTTATTGATTTCATCCAGGCTGGACTGTGGCACAGGCTTGTTTGCCACGACATGTTCCGCCATCGTGCGCAATGCCGCACGTAAGGTGCGCATCTGTTCGTGGACGCGCCTGCCTTCTGCGCTGTTTCCCCATTGCTTCAATGCAGCCTTAGTCTGAGCGGTGTCCAGCATCCCCGCCTGCGCAAGCCAACCCACCAGCGCGGTGTAGTCTTCGAGCATATCGACGGGCACGCCATCCCGCATGCGTTGTGTGTTAACCAACTCTAACGCCAGATTTTCTGCAATGAAAACAAAGTTTTGTTTGGTCATGGTGGGTGGTCGACACTAACCATCAAAATAAATATTGACAGGTTATATTCGGTTATGTTCAACTATCTAAACTCAATTTAGATGGTTATACAAATTTTAATCTCATCCACCTTAAGAGGAAGATGCCATGCAGGTTCATAATACCCTAGAAACTGGCCATGTAGGTCTTAACGTCAGCGATATTCAACGCTCCAAGCAATTTTATCAAGAGGTGTTTGGCTTTCAGTTATTGAAGGAGTCGCTGCAAGCCGGGCGCGAGTGGGCGTTCCTGAGCAACGGCGACAAACTCCCCATTACACTCTGGCAGCAGAGCAAGGGGCACTTCGAGAAAGGTCAGCCGGGTTTACACCACCTGTCATTTCAGGTGTCGGATATGGCTACGGTGAAGACATTTGAAGCGAAGCTGAAGGCGCTCAAGGTGCCGTTTCACTATGACGGTGTGGTGCCGCATGCGGAGGGCGCACAATCGGGCGGCATATTTTTTGAAGACCCCGATGGCATACGTCTGGAGATTTATGCGCCTAGCGGTGCAGAAGGGTGCCAGGCACCGACCCCGGGTGCTCCGTCCTGCGGCTTTTTCTAAACTTCAATGTATCACGACGGAGAACTGGAAGTGCAGGCCCGCGCGGGCGTGCAAAATCAAGCAGACCGCGTCGGAAAAATCATAAGCTCGACGATACCTCTGGCGGCGCAGGATTTTCTGCGCTGCCAGCCCTTTGCGGTGCTGAGCAGTGTTGATGTGCAAGGGCAGCTATGGGTTTCCGTACTCGCGGGTGCGCCCGGTTTTATGTATGCCGCTGACGAGCGCAGCGTGGTGGTAGATGCCGCTCCTTCGCGGCACGATACTCTGCGTGAAAATCTGCAAATAAATCCAAACATTGGCATGCTGGTGATGGAGTTCGCCACGCGTAAGCGGATGCGGGTAAACGGTAAGGCCAGCTTGCGTGATGATGGCATCATGATTCATGTGGAGCAGGTGTATTCCAATTGTCCGAAATATATTCAGGCGCGTGAATGGGAGATGGAGGAAGCGATACCATCGCCGGGCACTGTACGGCGGAGTGATGTGCTTAAGGCAGCACAACAGATTTGTATACAACAGGCCGATACATTTTTCATCGGCACTTTTCATCCCGAAGGTGGGGCTGATGCTTCACACCGTGGTGGAAATCCGGGATTTGTCAGGGTACACGACGAGAAAACTCTGCTGTGGCCGGATTACATCGGCAATAATATGTTCAATACCTTGGGCAACATCGCTACCTACCCACAAACAGGATTGCTGTTTGTGGATTTTGAGAAGGGCGCAACGCTACAGCTTACAGGTAGGGCTAAGGTAATTTGGGACAAAGAACGCGTCACAAAATTTCCCGGCGCGCAGCGTTTGGTGGAATTTACCGTCGATCAGATTATTGAAGTGACCAGTGCCTTGCCTATAAGCTGGTCTTTTCAAAATTATTCCCCTTTTAATCCCACATAAACCAGCGGATAGTGGGGTGAACATGATGATCTTCTCTTCAGGTTATCTCGCACGGAAAATAAAAATATGCACAATCATCACAATGATGCCGTCACGCCCCTCTCAAAAATAATCGCCCGCAACACCTTTTTTCTGGCGGCCTCCATGGCCGCGTTATACGGCATGGGTCAACTGGTGCTGGCGGTCGCGGCAGTCACCTTCGCTACGCTCACCGGCGCGCCATTGCTTGCCGGTCTTGGCCCCGCGCTGTTCATCCTGTCCGGCTCTGTCGCCGCGTTACTGGCGGGCCGCGCCATGGATCGTTATGGTCGCGTGCCTGTGCTGGCATTGGGCTTCGGCATTGGCGTGTGCGGTGCGCTCATCACTGCCGTGGGCATACGTCAGCTTGCCCTGCCGTTGGTGGTGACGGGATTTATTTTTTTGGGTATCGGATTTGGCACAGGGTTACTCGCGCGCGTTGCGGCGGCGGACATGTATGCGCCGGAGCATCGCGCCTGGGGCATCGCGCTGGTGTTGTTCGGCGCCGTATTCGGGGCGCTGCTGGGGCCGCTCGTGTTCATGCCTTTATTACAGGGAAGCGCAACGCAGTTGCCGGTGACTCCATGGTATGGGGCGGCGGGTTTCATGCTGGCGGGCTTGGTGCTGGTGCTGTGCGTGCGCCCCGATCCGCGCCGTATTGCTGAACTGCTGGCGGCGCAGACGACCTCTGGAACACCTGCCCCCGCTGCACCGCTGAAAGAAATTCTACGTCGTCCCGGTGTGCGTACAGCCATCATCGTCGCAGTAACAAGTTACGCGGTTATGGCGGGCATGATGGCCATGATCGGCTATCTCATGACGGGCCATGGACACACGCAACAGTCCGTGTTCCCGGTATTGAGCGCGCACTTCATGGGCATGTTCGCGCTGGTGCTGCTGGTCGGCAAGTTTATCGGACGCATCGGACGGCTACGGGCGATGCAAGTGGGCCTGGTGGTGCTCGCTATTTCGGTGCTGTCACTGATGGCCGTACACAGCGTCGCGCTCAACGCGCTGGCGCTGTTTGGCATCGGCCTTGGCTGGAACATCGCCTTCGTCGCTGCGACGGCCGAATTAACCGCGCTTACCACGGCGGCGGAACGCGGCAGCATCATCGGTTTTAGTGATTTACTGGCGGGTGCGAGTGGTGCGCTGATTACCCTACTCGCAGGCGTTGCGGCCAACGTCATCGGGCTTATGGGCTTGGGCATCGCCGGGGCGCTGTTATCGCTGCTGCCTGTGTTGGGCATGTTAGTGATGCGCTCCCGGTTGAGGGTAGTAGCGACTGAAGTGTAAAAGTGTCGATATTTCGTCTCAGTACAAAGGAGGTTTTATGTCACAGAAAACAGCATTGATTGTCGGCGGCAACAGTGGCATCGGATTCGCAGTTGCCCAGATTCTTACGCAACAAGGTATCGCCGTGACTATCCTCGGTAAGGATCCTCACAAGCTTAGCGCGGCGCACAAATTGATAAGTGCGGCGGCTACCCTTCAGGCCGACATTACCTCGAACGACCTACATCGGGTGATCGAAGCCGTTAACACAGCGCCGGCCTATGACTATCTGGTGAATGCCGCAGGGGTATTTGTACCAAAGAAGTTTGTCGAGCACACTGCGGCGGACTATGAAAAATATCTCGCCATCAACAAGGGGCATTTCTTTATTACGCAGGCGGTGGTGCGCAAGATGATTGAGCGCGGGCAAGGTGGGAGCATCGTCAATATCGGTTCCATGTGGGCGCACCAGGCGGTACTCGCCACCCCGTCATCCGCTTACTCGATGGCCAAGGCCGGGCTGCACAGCCTTACCCAACACCTTGCCATGGAGTTGGCTGAACATAAGATTCGCGTAAATGCCGTCGCTCCCGCCGTGGTCGAGACGCCGGTCTACGAGGCGTTTATTGAACCGGCCAAGATCAAGGAGACGCTCAAGAGTTTTGACAAGTTCCATCCCATTGGACGCATCGGCACGCCGGAGGATGTGGCGGAGGTGATTTGCTTTCTGCTTACGGACAAAGCGGCTTGGGTGACGGGCGCAATTTGGAATGTGGACGGCGGTGTGATGGCGGGGCGGAACTAGCATGGTTAGAATCACGCTGCTTTAGTTTTCTTGCCGCCACGCTTCAGTGTTTGATTTTGCGTCTCTGCCGTGCAGCTTGATGACGGCATACCGTCCTGCCTGTTCCAGCGTCTGGCGATGGTGTCGAGCGTATCTAAAATGCCCTCCAGTTCCTTGCCGCGTTTACTGAGTCCATAGGTCACTTGCGGCGGAATGGCCGGTTCATAATGCCGGTAGATTACGCCTGCTGCTTCCAGCGCGCGTAGCCGCTCAGTTAATACCTTGGCAGAAATACTGCCCACATTGCGCTTGAGTTCACCGAACCGATTGGGGCCATGATTGCGTAGCACATAAAGAATGTAGGAAGTCCACGGGCCTGTGAGCAGGCGCAGCAGGGAATCCATGGGGCAGCCTATTGGACTGTCTGGCAAGGGCATAGTAGTG
>JAYSPZ010000157.1:0-3269 GCA_043721815.1 Gammaproteobacteria bacterium
AAAAAGGCGCTGTTCGTCACGCCGGGAATTTCGACGGGATACTGGAAGGCCAAAAACACACCGGCACGTGCGCGTTGCTCCGGTGACATCTCGAATAGATTTTTGTCTTCAAACCGAACCTCGCCGCCGGTTACGGTGTAAGAGGGGTGACCTGCCAGCACCTTGGCGAAGGTGCTCTTCCCCGAGCCGTTGGGACCCATAATGGCGTGTATTTCGCCCGCGCGCACGGTGAGGTTGATTCCTTTCAGAATCTCGACATCGGCGACGGATGCCGACAAGTTGCGCACGTCCAATAGTGTTTTACTGTTTTGCGTAATCATTAAACCCATTTCCTGTTGTTGCTTCGCTCATAACTAATTGTTGCCTTCCTGGCGTGGCAGCAGTAGCTTCTCTATGCCCCAGCCAGGGCATCCTGCCCTAGCGTTCACTGCCTTCAGCAGCTCACCCAACGCTGCCTTCCAATTTTAGACCCAAGAGTTGCGTGGCCTCGACGGCGAATTCCATGGGCAGTTGCGTGAATACATCTTTGCAGAAGCCGTTGATGATCATGGAAATCGCTTCTTCGGTGCCGATGCCGCGTTGCGCGAAATAAAACAACTGGTCTTCGCCGATCTTCGACGTGGAGGCCTCGTGTTCGACCTGGGCGCTGTTATTCTGCACTTGAATGTAGGGGAATGTGTTGGCGCCGCAGTTAGAGCCGATCAGCATGGAGTCGCACTGCGAATAATTGCGCGCGCCTTCGGCCTTGGCGCCAATTTTCACGAGGCCGCGATAGCTGTTGTTGGAATAGCCGGCCGAGATACCCTTGCTCACGATGGTGCTGCGCGTGTTCTTGCCGATATGCACCATCTTGGTCCCGGTGTCGGCCTGCTGCTTGTGATTGGTCAGCGCGACCGAGTAAAACTCGCCGATGGAGTTGTCGCCGAGCAATATGCAGCTTGGATATTTCCAGGTAATGGCCGAGCCGGTCTCCACTTGGGTCCAGGAAATGCGCGAATTCACGCCCTTGCACAGGCCGCGCTTCGTGACGAAGTTGTAGATTCCGCCAATACCGTTCTCATCGCCGGCGTACCAGTTCTGCACGGTTGAATATTTAATGTCGGCATTGTCGAGCGCAATGAGTTCAACCACGGCGGCATGCAATTGATTGGTATCGAAGCGCGGCGCGGTGCAACCTTCGAGATAACTTACCGTGCTACCTTCCTCGGCGACGATCAGCGTGCGCTCGAATTGGCCGGATTCCTCGGTGTTGATGCGGAAATAGGTGCTCAATTCCATCGGGCACTTGGTATTTTTTGGGATGTAGCAGAATGAGCCGTCGGTAAACACCGCCGAATTCAAGGCCGCGTAAAAATTATCTCCGCTGGGTACGATGCTGCCCAGGTATTTTTTAACTAACTCAGGATGATTTTGCACGGCCTCGGAGAACGAGCAAAAGATAATGCCGACCTCGGCGAGTTTGGCCTTATACGTGGTAGTCACCGACACGCTGTCAAACACGACATCGACGGCCACATTGGCCAGTATTTTGCGCTCGTGCATGGGTACGCCGAGCTTTTCGAAGGTGCGCAGCAGTTCGGGGTCGACCTCATCCATGCTGGCCAGTTTTTTCTTCGGCTTCGGTGCCGAATAGTAACTAATGTTCTGGAAGTCGATCTTGGGGTAGGTCACATTCGGCCAAACAGGCTCCTTCATCGTCAGCCAGTGACGATAGGCCTGCAGGCGGAAATCGAGTAGCCACTCGGGCTCGTTTTTTTTTGCAGAAATTAAGCGAATAACGTCCTCATTCAAGCCCTTAGGGATGACATCGGACTCGATATCCGTGACAAAACCATGTTTGTAGGGTTGGTTGACCAACGCCTGCAAAGTCGAACTCATGACAACTCCCAAGGTGTATTGTTGACTGTTTTACTAAGGTATTAACACTATATTTAATCCTAGTGATTCAGTCAAGTATTCAGAGCCTTAACAGGCGGGCAAGCAGTCAAGTTATTACGACGCGGGTGGGGATGTTAGAATGCCCCGCGTTTCTAAGCCTTTGGAGTGCCGCGTGAACTATAGCAAAATCGTTGTGCCCGCTCATGGCGCGCGGATTACCGGCAATGCCGATGGCTCGCTCGTTGTCCCCGATCATCCGATTATCCCATTTATCGAAGGTGACGGTATTGGGGTGGATATTACGCCCGTCATGCGGCAAGTCGTCGATGCAGCCGTGGGCAAGGCCTATGGCTCAAAAAAAGGCATTGCCTGGATGGAGGTTTATGCCGGCGAAAAGGCGGTCGCAACTTACGGGAACGATACCTGGCTACCGGATGAAACGCTGCATGCCGTGCAGGAGTTCAAGGTCTCGATCAAAGGGCCATTGACCACGCCGGTCGGCGGCGGCATGCGCTCATTGAATGTGACCTTGCGCCAGCAGATCGACCTCTACCTTTGTTTGCGTCCGGTGCGCTATTTCCCCGGCACGCCCAGTCCGCTGAAAAATCCGGAAAAAACCGACATGGTCATTTTCCGCGAGAATTCGGAAGACATCTATGCTGGCATCGAGTGGGCGGCGGGCACGCCCGAAGTGGAAAAGCTCATCAATTTTTTACAGATGGAAATGGGCGTTACAAAGATCCGCTTCCCGCACAGTTCCAGCATCGGCATCAAACCCGTGTCGCGCGAGGGCACCGAGCGTTTGGTGCGCAAAGCCATTCAATATGCAATTGATGATGGACGTGATTCCGTGACCTTGGTGCATAAAGGCAATATCATGAAATTCACCGAGGGCGGATTCAGAAACTGGGGCTACGGCCTGGCCAAGTGCGAGTTCGGCGCGGTGGAAATAGATAAAGGCCCGTGGTGCCGCATGACAAATCCGAAAACCGGCAAAGAAGTCATCATCAAAGACGTGATTGCCGATGCCTTTTTGCAGGAAATTTTATTGCACCCGGAGGAATTCAGCGTCATTGCCACGCTGAATTTAAACGGAGACTACATCTCTGATGCCCTCGCCGCGCAGGTCGGCGGCATCGGCATGGCACCGGGTGCTAATTTATCCGATACCGTAGCCATGTTCGAGGCCACGCACGGCACCGCGCCCAAATATGCGGGCAAAAATGAACTCAATCCCACTTCCATTATTCTCTCCGCGGAAATGATGCTGCGCCACTTGGGCTGGACAGAGGCGGCGGATTTGATTATTAAGGGCGTATCCGGCGCGATTTCTGCCAAGACCGTGACCGTTGACCTCGCACAACTCATGCCCGGCGCGACGCGCGTGAGTA
>JAYSPZ010000158.1:0-3787 GCA_043721815.1 Gammaproteobacteria bacterium
CAATCCGCGAGAGGACGGCCGCGGCGTAACCTGAGCCGGTGCCGATCTCCAACACCTTTTCACCACCTTCGAGCGCCAAAGCATCGGTCATCAGCGCAACAATATAAGGCTGAGAGATTGTCTGACCCTCGGCGATTGGCAATGGTGCATCTTCATAGGCGAATTCCCGCAGAGGTTCGGGCAGAAAAGCCTCGCGCGGCACTGTTCGCATCGCATCGAGAACAAGGTGCGAGCGCACGCCACGCCTTGCAATTTGAAGGTCGACCATATCATCGCGGAGTTTCGCAAAATCGATCTTGTTCACTTTTCATCTCTCCAGGTTGATGAAAATAGCCGCAGAGCTGGTTCTGATCTCGTATATAAACGCACAATGATGCGGTCGGGATCGAGTCGTTCGCGCACTACGGCCCCAAAGCACGCTAACCAGCAACCGATGTCTCCAACGTCCCGTAATATGTCCGGCACGCGGACTCCTCCTGCCCGCACATTACCCGATGTCCCATCAGGGGGCCACGCTGCCCGGTAACAACCGTACGTTGGCTTTCCGCGTGATGATCGTCGTAGAAGTATAAGACTATCCAGTCTCGCGTGCGGTTTGATCTCGCGGGCCATTGCGTTCGAGAACGGCGCCGTGAAATGCCCTGTTTCGCGCGTCGTGTGCGGCACGGGCAGCCATGATTTCCCCTCAGGATTGAAGCGTCGGGGCGCGATCGCAATGTTTCCGTAGAAATCCGACAGTCCATAGTAGTCTATGGACATGGAAACGATCACACAAATCACATTGGTATTTGAGCTGTATGAACAAGGGGGTGAGCCAGAGTTCGATTGCGGCGCATCTTGAAAGACATCGGGAAACCATTGGCATTTGGCTGAAAGGTGTCCGTGAACACGGTCTCTGGGGGTTTCTGGAACGCCACCGCCAAGCCAAGCAGAGGCCTCGGCTGGGACACCTATCGGGCCCGGTGATTAAATCAACCGCCCGCCGCCTACAAAATGTGTCCGCCAGTACCGGCTGGTGATGCTTTCACGGGTAACGCGCTTACCGCTTACCGGTGCATGGATAAACATATTCCCGCCTAAATAGATCCCTACATGTGAAACATTGCGGTCGTCGATACGGAAAAAAAGCACATCACCCGGCAGTAATTGTTCGGATGGCAAGGCCCGCGTTTGCCGGTATTGATCTCGCGTGGTGCGCGGAACCCTGATGCCTGCCTTGCTGTATGTATAGTAAACCAGGCCGCTGCAATCAAAGCCGCGCGGGGTCGTACCGCCGTACTGATAGGGCTTGCCGAGCATGCTTTGCGCCGTGCGCAGAATGTCCAGTCTGAGTCTGCCGTCGGGGGTCTTATCGGAGAGGGCATTTCCGAAGCCAATGCCGACGGATTGGGTCGCGCAAGCACTCAGTTGCAGGCACGCACCGAGCAACAGGATATAACAAAGGTATGTAACCGTAGCCGGGCAATTTTGGCCTGTACGCATAGGCAGCGACTCCAAGTTTCTAATGCGGTGAACCCGACAAAACCACCTGAGACCGCCTTGAGGCTGAACATCTACTCAAGCTGATCTTTTAGAATACCGTGTCAACGCGGTAATGAAAACGTATACTTATTAGAATGTCAGAGCAAGCCCCTCACCCGACCCACGCTTTACGCTGGATTCTCGCACTCGCTGCCCTCGCGCTGCTCGCCTCCCTGATCGCCGGAATAGGCTACGTGGCCTATCTGGACAAGACGGTGCGTACGCAGTTCGAGGGAAAACGCTGGGCGCTGCCCGCCCGTGTTTACGCCCGCCCACTGGAACTCTTTCAGGGTATGTCGTTAAGTCCACGACAATTATCTGCTGAGCTAAGCGACCTGGGTTATACGCGAGTAAAGCAGCTCGATAGCCCCGGCACCTATAAAGAGACCAAGACAGAATTTACTTTTGTCACGCGTGCCTTTCGGTTCTGGGATACGGCCGAATCCTCATTGGCAGTGCGCGCACAATTTAACGGCAATACACTCGCATCTTTGACCCATGTCACCACTGGCAGCGCGCTGGATCTGGTACGCCTCGATCCGATACTCATCGGCAGCATTTATCCCGCGCATAATGAAGATCGCGTGCTGGTGCAATTAAAAGAGGTCCCGCCCCTTTTAGTCAAGACCTTACTTGCGGTGGAGGACCGTCGCTTTTACCGGCATCACGGCATCGATCCGCTATCCTTGCTGCGTGCTATGTGGAGTAATATTCGTGCGCACGGTACCGTGCAGGGCGGCAGCACCTTGACCCAGCAATTGGTAAAGAATTTTTACCTGACGCCGGAACGCTCGCTATCGCGCAAGCTGAATGAGGCCATCATGGCCCTCATCCTGGAGGCGCACTACAGCAAGAATGAAATCCTGGAGGCCTATCTGAATGAGATTTTTCTCGGCCAGGAAGGTGATCGCGCTATCCACGGATTTGGTCTGGCGAGTTATTTCTACTTCGGGCGTCCGCTCACGGAATTAAAACCCCAACATTTTGCGCTGCTGGTCAGCTTGGCGCGTGGCGCTTCCTATTACGATCCGCGCCGTCACCCCGCGCGTGCGCTCACGCAACGCAATCGTGCACTCGACACGCTGGCCGCGTACGGGGGAATAACTGCCGAGCAAGCCGCCGCCGCAAAGAAAACGCCGCTCGGCGTAACGCCTAAAATACCGAGTGGCATTTCCCCCTACCCCGCCTTCATGGACTTGGTGCGTCGGCAGTTACAGAGCGATTACAAGGACGAGGATTTAAGCTCGGAGGGCTTGCAAATCTTTACCACACTCGATCCGCGCATGCAGGCTGGCGTGGAAGGCGCACTGACCACACGGGCCGTTCAACTCGAAAAGCAATTTAATATTCCAATGGGCAAGCTTGAAGGCGCGGCGCTCGTCACCGACAGCCAAAATGGCGAGGTGCTGGCCATGGTGGGTGGGCGCGATGCGCGCTTTTCCGGCTTCAATCGTGCGCTCGACGCAACGCGCCCCATAGGTTCATTAATCAAACCTGCCGTCTATCTTACCGCGCTTGCCCGACCACAGAACTACACCTTGGCGACCTTGCTGGACGATGGCCCGCTGAGCGTATCGAATCCCGGCGCAAAGACCTGGCAACCGCAAAATTACGATCATAAATATCACGGCTTCGTGCCCTTACATGCCGCGCTCGCACATTCCTACAATATCTCTACGGTCCGGCTGGGCCTGGCGGTAGGCGTGCCGAACGTCCTGAATACTCTGCGCAGCTTGGGTTTGACGCGCAAATTTCCGCCCTATCCATCGGCCCTGCTGGGGGCTATCGACCTCTCGCCCCTGGAGGTTACCCAGATCTACCAAACCCTGGCGAGTGGTGGTTTCCACGTACCGTTACGCGCCATTCGTGATGTACTCACTTCCAAGGGCGAACCCTTGCAGCGCTACTCACTTTCGATAGCGGCGGCCTTCGATCCGGCCGCGATTTACCTGCTCAACACGGCCTTGCAGGAAGTGGTAACCAACGGCACGGCAAGTTCCGTTCGCCTTCAATTGCCCAAGGAACTTATCGTTGCCGGAAAAACAGGGACAACCGATGACGCACGCGATAGCTGGTTTGCCGGATTTAGCGGCCAGCACATGGCCGTCGTTTGGCTGGGCCGCGATGACAATCAATCGACCGGCTTGACCGGTGCCACTGGCGCACTGAAGGTGTGGGGCGATATTATGAGCACTACCCCCACGCAATCATTACAATTGCCGCAACCTGAAAATGTGGACTTTGTGCGCATTGATGGGCAGACCGC
>JAYSPZ010000159.1:0-2266 GCA_043721815.1 Gammaproteobacteria bacterium
AGATGAAGGCAAAAAATATCCGCAGCGCCGATGTACTGATTACCCTCGGCGCACGCGATGGCCTGGTAAAACTTCAGCCCTTGAGCGCGAATCTTTACGCAGGCCGCTACCAGGGCAATGTCGGCCTCGACGTGCGCGGTGCAACACCGAGCTTCAGCATGGACGAATCGCTGAGCGGCGTGCAGGCCGGCTCGCTGCTCAAGGATTTATACGCCAAGGACACGCTGAGCGGCAGGGCGACGGTCAGCGCAAAACTCAAAGGGCGCGGTAGCACCCACGAGGAGATCGTGCGCACCTTGAATGGCCAAACGGCTTTTTCTTTTACCAATGGTGCCATCAAGGGATTTAATATCGCCAAACTGATCCGCGATGCCAGCGCACGATTGCAAGGCGCGGCACCCACGTCCGGCATGGAGCCCAATCAAACCGATTTTTCCGAATTAAGCGGCAGCGCCGTCATAATCAATGGCGTGATGCGCAACGACGATCTCGCGGCAAAATCGCCGCTGTTGCGCGTGGCCGGCAAGGGCGATGTTAATCTCGTCAGCCAGCACGTGGATTACCTTGTTAACGTTTCCGTGGTCAACTCGCTCGAAGGCCAGCAGGGGAAGCTCTTGGCCGACCTGAAGGGCTTGACCGTTCCGGTTCGGATCAGCGGCCCGTTTTCCAATCTGTCGTACCGCCCCGATGTCGGTGCCATCCTTACCGACAAGGCACGCGAGCAGGTGCAAAAAAAGCTGGAGGGCACGCTCAAAGACAAACTGCCGGGTAATGTGCTGGATAGGCTCTTGGGCAAACCGGCGACGAACCCTGCCGATGCGCCTGCGGGCGCGGACACTCCGCCCGCGGCTCCCGAGAAAAATCTTAAAGACGCGTTTGGGGATTTATTTAAATAAAGCCGAAGGCGGGCGTTACATCTTGCGGCTCAATAGTTAAGGCAAATAATCCCATATGACCAGCGCCATCAGCCCACGCGTGCTCGACTGGTTCGCCAGCCACGGGCGCAAAGATCTGCCCTGGCAGGTCGATCCCAGCCCCTATCGCGTGTGGGTCTCCGAGGTCATGCTGCAACAGACGCAGGTCGCCACGGTGATCCCTTATTACCTGCGCTTTATGCAGCGCTTTGCGGACGTGCAAAGTCTGGCAGCGGCGCAGCTCGATGAAGTCCTGCATCTGTGGACCGGGCTTGGCTATTACGCGCGGGCGCGCAATCTGCACCGCACCGTGCTTTTAGTGCGCGATCATTACGATGGCCAATTCCCGCTGGATATAGATGTCCTTAATCAACTACCCGGCATCGGCCGTTCCACGGCAGGGGCGATACTGGCCTTGACGGCAGGACAGCGTCACGCGATTCTCGACGGCAACGTCAAACGCGTACTGGCGCGTGTGCACGCCATCGACGGCTGGCCCGGTAGCGCCGACGTTCAAGCTAAACTGTGGGCCTTGGCCGAGGCCCACACGCCCGTTGTCCATGTGGATCGTTATACCCAGGCCATCATGGATTTGGGGGCAACGGTGTGTACACGCACCCGTCCAGCCTGTCCGCGCTGCCCGCTGCAAGACCTGTGTGTCGCGCATGCGCAGGGCCGCGAGACTGATTATCCTGCCTCCCGCCCACGCACGTCCAAGCCGTTACGCAATACGCTACTATTGATGCTGCAAAATTCACGCGGCGAGGTGCTGCTCGAACAGCGCCCACCGACCGGCATCTGGGGCGGACTGTGGAGTTTTCCGGAATGCTCAGTGGCAGACACGCCCGATATTCATCAATGGTGCGCGCGGTATTTGGGCTATTCGCTGGAAGGGCTTGAATACTGGCCGGTGCTGCGTCACAGCTTCAGCCACTTTGATCTCGCCATCACGCCCGCACTGGCACGCGTGGGTAAGCGGCACCCGGCCAGAATCATGGAAGCCCGTCCCACAGTCTGGTATAACAACGCTAATCCCGGCGCGCGCGGCCTGGCGGCACCCGTTAAACGTCTACTCAACACACTATTCGAACGCACCCCAGGAGGGGAAATCACATGACCCGCACCGTCCACTGCGTAAAACTGGGCAAAGAGGCCGAGGGCCTGAAATTTCCGCCGTACCCCGGCGATCTCGGCAAGAAGATTTACGATTCTGTTTCAGCCGAGGGCTGGAAGCTGTGGCTCGCCCATCAAACCATGCTCATCAATGAAAACCGCCTCGCCCTGATGGACCCGAAGGCACGCAAATTTCTGGAGACCGAAATGGAAAAGTTTTTCTTCGGCCCCGGCTCCGC
>JAYSPZ010000160.1:0-8802 GCA_043721815.1 Gammaproteobacteria bacterium
GCGCTACCGGGAATTGTCGGGATTATGGAGATCGTCACGGAAGGCTATCCAGATGCCAGTGCGTTGGACAGCGATGATGCCCACTATGATCCCAGGAGCGATGCGCAAAGGCCGACTTGGTATCGCGTCGATGTGCGCTATGTGCGCACGCTGCGGCGCATCATCAGCCTAACTGAACTAAAGCAACATGCGGAGTTGCACACGATGGCACTTGTGCAGCGCGGCAATCGTTTATCCATCACGCCGGTGACTGCGGCCCAGTGGCGGTTTATCCTCGCGCTGGAGTAAGCCGGTGGATTAAAAAAATTCGCCGGCGCGCTCGTACCTGCGTTTGGGCTTGAGTACCATTATCAATCCGATGAGGAAGATCAGTGCGCCGCTGCCGAGATAAATCCGGGGCGTTTGCGTCATTTGCTCCCAGAGCATCCGCATATGATCGAAAAAATGCCACAGCGCTGATTGCAAAAGTAATAAGGAATCGGCGGTGTAAAGTCCCAGATATACCAAACTACCGCCGATGATAAGAAGGGCTAAGCCAATAAGTGTTGTGGGCGACATTAGGTCGTTCTCCAGTATAAGCAAGGCGAGTAGCCAAACAGTAGCATAAACTCGGCGTGTGTAAATGAAATTATCGTAATTATCAACTTTCATTGAGCTGGGGAAGCCGCCAGCCATGGTTTCATCCTGAAAAAGCAAGCTTTAAAGTGCTACAAGACCTCCGACGCATAATCCGCCAGGCGCGAGCGCTCGCCGCGCAGCAGTGTGATATGGCCGCTGTGCTCCCAGCCCTTGAAGCGATCCACGACATAGGTCAGGCCCGATGTGGTTTCGGTCAGATAAGGGGTGTCGATCTGCGCCACATTGCCCAGACAAACGACCTTGGTGCCGGGGCCGGCGCGCGTAATCAAGGTCTTCATCTGCTTCGAGGTGAGATTTTGCGCCTCGTCGATGATGACGAATTTATTGAGAAAGGTGCGCCCGCGCATAAAGTTGAGCGAGCGTATTTTAATGCGGTTGCGCAGCAGGTCGTTGGTGGCCGCGCGGCCCCAGTCGCCGCCGCCCGCGTTGGGCTGCGTGAGCACCTCGAGGTTATCCATCAGTGCGCCCATCCACGGCGTCATCTTTTCCTCTTCGGTGCCCGGTAAAAATCCAATGTCTTCACCGACCGGCACCGTGACGCGTGTCATAATGATTTCGCTGTAACGACGTTCTTCCAGCACCTGGGCGAGGCTGGCCGCGAGCGTTAACAATGTCTTGCCGGTGCCTGCGATGCCGAGCAAGGTAACAAAGTCTATTTCCGGGTCCATCAGCAGATTCAGCGCAAAGTTCTGTTCGCGATTGAGCGCGTTGATGCCCCATACCGTGTGGCGTGGGGAGCGGTAATCGTGCACCAGTTCAATGGTGGCGTTGCTGCCCTCTAGTTTGCGCACGGTGGCCTCAAATTCCCCATTCTCTTTGCTGAAGATAAACTGGTTCGATAGCCAATGATCGACCTGCGGCCCGGAAACTTTATAAAAAGTGTGCCCGCTCTCCTGCCAGGATTTCATATCCTTGCTGTGCGTAGTCCAGAAATCCGCAGACAGCTCACTGTAACCGCTGTACAGCAGATTGACATCGTCCAGCACCTGATCGTTGTAATAATCCTCCGCATGGATGCCCAGCACCGCCGCCTTGATGCGCAGATTGATGTCCTTGGAGACCAGAACCACGGTCGTATCGGCGTGTTCTATCTGTAGCGCAATGGCCGTGCCGAGGATATTATTGTCCGGCTTGTTGCCGGGCAGGGCATCGGGCAATACGCTGGACAGCGTGCGCGTCTGGAAGAACAGGCGTCCGCCGTTTACGCGCGGGTTGCCGTTGGCGTGGTTATTGGGCGCGGGTAACTGGAGGCCTTGATCGATCTCCTCCTTGCTGGCATTCGCCATCAGCTCATCCAGGAAACGGCTGGTCTGACGCACGTTGCGCGCGACCTCGGTCATGCCTTTTTTGCCGGCGTCCAGTTCCTCCAAAACCACCATGGGCAAATACACATCGTGTTCCTGAAAACGGAATATCGAGGTGGGATCGTGCATCAATACATTGGTGTCCAGCACGAATAAACGCTTGCCGGTGATCTCTTTTTTCGCCATTAAAGATTCCTGAGAATATTATTGTCATTCTCGCAGGAGCGAGAATCTAGGGTTTTCTTAACTAGCCGATTCTCTACAACTTGGTAATAATTTCACCGCCTCAAGCACCGCATCGACATGGCCGTCTACCTTAACCTTGCGCCACTCCTGATGTAATACGCCCTTCTGGTCAATTAGAAAGGTGCTGCGCTCCACGCCCATGACCTCTTTACCGTACATATTTTTCAGTTTGATGACATCGAACAGGCGGCACAACTGTTCGTCCTTGTCCGAGAGCAGATCAAAATTGTAGTCTTGTTTGGATTTGAACGATTCATGCGAGGCCATGCTGTCGCGCGACACACCCAGGATAACGGTGTTGTGCGCCGCAAACGCGGCATGATGATCGCGGAAATTTTGGCCTTCCAAGGTGCAGCCCGGGGTGTCGTCCTTGGGATAAAAATACAGCACCACGTTTTTCCCCTTCAGATCGTCAAGCGCAATCGTTTTTCCGCCCGTGGCGGGAAGCTGAAAATTCGGTACGGGATCGCCTAAGCTTATCTTGTCCATGAATACCTCCAAAACTGATTATCATGCAGCAAAGGTGTAGGGTGGGCTACCGGTAAACGTCTTTTCTATGGCCAACCTTCACGACATACACCATCAAAGCTTTATCCTCGATGGAATAAATGATGCGGTAGAGTCCTTCGCGAACGCGATATTTATTATGTTGGCCGGATAGTTTTTCACAACCCTTGGGTCGGGGATTTTCAGCTAGAGACAGGATGCGGCTAACAATACACTGGCGATCCTTTTTCAGAGCAATCGACTCGATTTCTTTACCGGCCGATGACTTGATGAGAACGTTATATCTTTCCACGCTGCTTGAGCGATTTCACCACATCTGCGAAATCCAGATTCTGTTCGTGAGCGCGTTCCTCGAAGGCCGCCAAGTCGCCTGCGTCTTCGGAAAGAGCCTGCTTAACGGCATCGTTTACCATTTCGGAAATAGAGCGTTCCATCGCAGCAGCCTTGAGGCGTAGTGCGCGATGAAGTTCTGGGTCGAAATAAATCGTTGCTCGTTTGGGCAGGTTCATGGCGCAAGGATGGCGCTATAACGTTTAAACGTCAAGGTACGGTCTAACGCTTCAAAGGTTCGATCACGCCATCCAGGTTCAGCTCATCGCAGAAATCCATGAACTGCTCGCGCAGGCTGGCGATATGTAAGTCGGTGGAGATATTCACCGTCATGGTCAGGGAAAACAATGGCGTGTCCGAATGGGGCGTGGAATAGCAGCCGGTGTAAAGTTCCTGGATGCCGATGTTGCGGCTGGTAAAGAAATCCGCGAGCCGGTAGACGATTCCGGGCTGTTCAACGGTCGCAATTTCAACGACATAAGGCAACAGCCTGGTTTGCGGGGCAGGCGGCTCGGTGCGTCTCGCGGTGAGCATCAGCCCCAGACTCTCCTGCAAGCCATTCAGCGCATCTTCGAGCTTGGCCACACTGCTCCAATTGCCCGACACCAGCAAAATACCGGCGAATTCGCCGCCCAGCATCGTCATACGGCTGTCGAGGATAGTGCAGGCGCTATCCATGATGGCCTTGGAAAGTTCGCTGAGTATGCCCGGCCTGTCCTTGCCGAGTGCGGAGATGACGAGATGGATTTTCATGGTATGGTTCGATAATGTTGAATCGAATCATAGCATCATACGCCTCGGCAGGGTTAGGCAGTCTATTCCGGGTGAGGTCTTGTTTAGAGGTTAGAGCGGCAACTTGCCGGTACATGATTATTCGAACCGGCTGTTCGTACGCAGGTCCAGACAATAGCGATATCGGCCGCATCGGGGGCTTGCGGTCTGAGATCAAGCGTTACTGAACCCGCGGTGGCCGTGGTTACGGCGGTGAGGATACCGGTGGCGGCGGCGCAAGCCAGGCTGGCTACATTTCCAACAGGGGCAGCGAAGGTTGACACGGAAAGGCAGGCATCGGCAGGCAGTACCCCGCCGTTACCCAGAATGTTTTCGCTGACCGTGGCCCGTGCAGCATCAAGCAGGACCAGCGCCTCGCTAACGCGGGCACGAATGGTGTAATCCTGATAGGCCGGAATCGCAATGGCCGCCAAAATACCAACGATGGCCACCACGATCATCAACTCAATTAGGGTAAAACCTTGTTGCTCAGCAACGTGGTTTTTCATGGGCCACCCGCCTAGGGGTACTGGATGAATAGTGGCTCCCCAAAAAAAAGCCCCTCGTGGAGAGGGGCTTTCTGAGGACATTAACTTAATCTGAATCCTTATAAACCCCCGGATTGTGCTGCAACTTTATCCGGACCAGACACCGTAAAGTCCGGCTACTGGTTACGTCCCAGTACGACAGTTGACCGGCACATGTCGGTCGAGACCGCCGGTGCGGGCGCAGGCCCAAGTGAAAGCTGCGGCCGCCAGGCCAGCCGTCGGCGTCAGCGTTAGGGTGACGCTGCCCGCCCGCGCAGTGGTCACTATAGTGATGATGCCGGTAGCGGCACCGCAGGCTGTGCTGGCAACATTATCCGTTGCGAGCGTGCCCGCAACGCCGAAGCAGGCACCGGCTGCGATTACGCCGCCATTGGCAGCGATATTCTCACTCACGGTACTCTTCATACCGGAGGCCAGCGCCAGGCCCTCACTGACTCGTGCGCGAATCGTGTAGTCTTGATAGGACGGGATCGCAATCGCCGCCAAAATACCGACAATGGCAACCACGATCATTAATTCAATCAGGGTAAAACCCTTTTGAAGCTGTTGAAGTTGCAGGTTCATGGTGTGTCTCCTAAATAGTGATAATAATTAATGATGGCCTTGCCTGAATCAGCCTGGGCCGTTTCCAAAGCGCGGTCCAAGCTGGGACCCCTGTACACGGCTTCCGAACGTGGAATAACCGTTTCAACAATAAGATAATGCAGGAAGCGGGCCAACTTTTTAGGATAGGGCCTTTGAGCCTGTTACCAAGCCTGTGTGGCTGTGTATGGGCCTGAGTAATACAAGCCAGGCAGAGGTTCAACCAATGCGGTTTCCGGGCCACTAATGTTTGCTAAGTCATTAATTTTATTAGCTGATAAGTAGGGCCGATACGACTGACAAGAAAGGGCGCTCGCGCAACCCCTTATTCCAATCCCGGATAGAAACGATCACTGCGTTGGCTTCGTCTGCGGCTCCTGGCCGTACTACCTGTACTGTCGGCCTCAGGATTTTCGCTTTTCCGGCAGTGAGGTATTTATAAAAAAACAGGGTAATGCCGTGATATTGATACCAACAGACCATTGGATGGTCGCATTGGATATGCTGATTGCCGCGCAGGCGCTAAGCGCGAGCGCAACATTAGCGAGAGTCCCCGGATTACGGCCTTCGGCCTAATCCAGGCTACATTTAGCTTATTCCTCTCCTGCAAGGGGAGAAGGAGTAAAGGTGCCTGTCATTCTGAGGAGCCTAAGGCGACGAAGAATCTCATAGCTTAGTGATAGTATTTAGCGGGATTCTTCGCTACGCTCAGAATGACAAATCTTTTAGGAGTTATCGCTGTGTCTATTGAACTTGATCGGGGACGTTTCCCGCAGATACGCATGCGTCGCATGCGCCGTGATGAATTCAGCCGTCGCCTGATGCGCGAGACGCGTCTTACGACCGATGACCTGATTTACCCCGTATTCGTAATCGAAGGTAAGGGGCAGCGTGAAAAGGTGGCCTCGATGCCCGGCATCGAGCGTGTCAGCATCGATGAATTGCTCAAGGAAGCGGGGGAACTGGTGGCGCTCGGCGTGCCTGCGCTGGCCTTATTCCCGGTGACGGAAAAAACCAAAAAATCACTGGATGCACGAGAGGCATGGAATCCGCAAGGCTTGGCGCAGCGTGCGGTGCGGGCGTTAAAAAAGGCCTTCCCACAGCTTGGCGTAATCACCGACGTGGCGCTC
Source organism: Gammaproteobacteria bacterium (assembly GCA_043721815.1). Classification (GTDB taxonomy): domain Bacteria; phylum Pseudomonadota; class Gammaproteobacteria; order SURF-13; family SURF-13; genus JBDSTW01. The sequence continues at coordinate 6,058 of JAYSPZ010000160.1, forward strand.
GATCCGTTTACCACACACGGCCAGGACGGGCTGATCGATGACTCCGGTTATGTGCTTAATGACGAAACCGTGGCGGCGCTGGTGAAGCAGGCCTTATCGCACGCCGAGGCCGGGGCCGACATCGTGGCACCCTCGGATATGATGGATGGACGTATTAGGGCAGTTCGTGACGCATTGGAGTCGGCAGGACATATACACACCCGCATCCTTGCCTATGCGGCCAAATACGCCTCGAGTTTTTACGGTCCCTTCCGCGATGCCGTGGGTTCGGCGGAGAACCTGGGCAGCGGCAATAAATACAGCTATCAGATGGATCCGGCCAATAGCGACGAGGCCTTGTGGGAGGTGGCGCTGGATCTGGAAGAGGGCGCGGATATGGTGATGATTAAGCCCGGCATGCCCTATCTCGACATCGTGCGCCGTGTGAAAGACCAATTTGGCGCGCCGACCTTTGTGTATCAGGTCAGCGGCGAATACGCGATGCTCATGGCCGCCGCGCAAAACGGCTGGCTCGATGAGCGCGCGGTGGTAATGGAGTCACTGATCGCCTGTAAACGCGCCGGCGCGGACGGCATCTTGACCTACTTTGCCAAGCGTGCGGCAGGCTGGTTGAAGGAGTAACGGTGGGCATGCCACCTTGTAATATTTCCGTCATCAAAGCGTCATAACATGGGCGGGTGACTGACATCGAACTGAAGCAAGCCGAACTCTACATCAACCGTGAACTCAGCCTGCTGGAATTCAATAAGCGTGTGCTGGAGCAATCGCTCGATACGGCGATACCGCTACTCGAACGGCTGCATTTCCTGTGCATCTGTAGCACCAATTTGGATGAGTTTTTCGAGATCCGCGTTGCGGGATTGAAGCAGCAGGCGGCCTTCGGAGCGGTGCAGGCCGGGCCGGATAACATCAGCCCGCCGGACACCCTGAAACGTATCAGTGAAGCGGCGCACACCCTGGTCGCCGAGCAGTATCGCATCTTGAATGAAGTGCTGATCCCGTCGTTGGCGCAGGAAAATATCCGCTTCGTGCGTCGCACGCATTGGAATCCGCGCCAGGCAGAATGGGTCAAGCGCTATTTCAATAATGAACTGTTGCCGCTACTCAGTCCGCTGGGGCTGGACCCGTCGCATCCGTTTCCGCGTGTGCTCAACAAGAGCCTGAATTTCATCGTATCACTCCAAGGCAAAGATGCCTTCGGCCGCAACAGCGGTGTAGCCGTGGTACAGGCCCCGCGCTCGCTGCCGCGCTTGATTCATCTGCCGCGCGAATATTCCAAAGGCCCGCACGATTTTGTATTCCTGTCTTCGATTATCCACGCACATGTGGGTGATTTATTTCCGGGCATGAAGGCCACTGGTTGTTTTCAATTTCGCCTTACGCGCAACAGTGAACTCTTTGTCGATGAAGAAGAGGTCAAGGATTTACTGCACGCGCTCGAAGGCGAACTGCTCGCGCGTCAGTACGGCGAGGCGGTGCGCCTGGAGGTATCGGACAATTGCACGGCTGAGATGGCGAATTTTCTCTTGCAGCAATTCGGGCTTGCGCAGGACGATTTATATCAAGTCATCGGCCCGGTAAATCTCAATCGCTTGTTGACCATCCACGATTTAGTCGACCGGCCCGACCTCAAATACCCCGCTTTTGTGCCGAGCATCCCCCGCCGCATTGCGCATAACAGCGATATTTTTGATGTCATCCGTCGGGGTGATATTTTGCTCCACCACCCGTTCGAGTCATTCGCTCCTGTTGTGGATTTCGTGCGCCAGGCGGCGAGCGATCCTGATGTGCTTGCTATCAAACAGACCTTGTACCGTACCGGCCCCGACTCAGCCATGGCCGACGTGCTGGTGAGTGCGGCGCGCGCGGGCAAAGAGGTTACTGTGGTGGTCGAGCTGCGCGCGCGCTTCGATGAGGCGGACAATATCAATCTTGCCACCCGCCTGCAGGATGCCGGTGCGCACGTTGTCTATGGAGTGGTCGGCTATAAGACACACGCCAAGATGATCCTGGTCGTGCGGCGTGAAGGCAAACGCCTGCGTCGCTATGCGCACCTGAGTACCGGTAATTATCATGCGCGTACTGCACGCACCTACACGGATTATGGTCTGCTGACCTGCGATAAAGACATTGGCGATGATGTGCATAAGATATTTCAGCAACTGACCGGGCTGGGACGTGCTACCAAGCTCAAAAAATTGCTGCAATCACCGTTTACCCTGCACAAGTCCCTGCTCGAATTGATCGCGAGCGAGGCCACGCACGCCAGGGAAGGCAAGCCTGCGCACATCATCGCCAAGATGAATTCGCTCGATGATGCGCAGATTATCAGCGCCCTGTACGAAGCCGCGCAGGCGGGAGTCAAAATCGACCTGATCGTGCGTGGTATCTGCTGTCTGCGCCCGGGCGTAGCAGGTGTCTCGGAGGGCATCCAGGTACGCTCTATTGTTGGCCGTTTTCTGGAACACAGCCGCGTATTTTATTTTTTGAATGATGGGGTTCCTGCCACCTATTGCGCGAGCGCCGACTGGATGCGGAGGAATTTTTTCCGGCGCGTGGAGACCTGTTTTCCGATAGAAGATATGCGACTTTGCACACGCGTTCTTAAGGAAGGATTAATGCCATATCTGACGGACAATTCTCAGGCCTGGCTGTTGCAAAGTGACGGAACCTACAAACGCATCAAGGTCGGCAGTCAGAAGTCGCGTTCGGCGCAGCAGTTTTTATTGCAGGAGTTGGCGGACT
>JAYSPZ010000161.1:0-6978 GCA_043721815.1 Gammaproteobacteria bacterium
CGGCGAAGTTCGGCCTTCACCAGGGTGATATTGGTGCCACGTGTCTCACCGCTTACGCGTGCACCCTTTTTGGTTCCCTCCCACTTAAAGATCACCTGCTTATTGGTCGTCTTTGCCGCCACAGCTACCCCCTTTATTCACTCGCCCGTAACACGACAAGTGAAGAATCTTGTCTTTGACTTATGCCAAGAAAGCGATGCTTTAATTCAGGAGACCCAGGGTCTAATTTGAGGCTTGTTACTCGACAATCACGCGGTTGATTTCAGCGAGACTGGTCAAGCCCATGCCCACCTTTTTGAGGCCCGACTCGCGCAGATCGGCAACTCCGTCGAGCCTCGCCTGATCAGCGATTTGGATGGCGTTGCCACCTTCCATAATAATGCGGCCGATGGCATCCGAGATCGGCATGACCTGATAGATGCCCACCCGCCCCTTGTAACCGCCGCTGCATCTATCGCAACCCACCGGGCCGAACAATTTAAGCTTGCTTAAGTCCTGTTCCTTGAAACCTTCTTCCAGCAAGGCCTCGTGCGGGATGGTCTCGGCTTTTTTACAATGACTGCACAGGCGACGCGCGAGACGCTGTGCGATAACCAGCGACACTGCCGAGGCAATATTGAACGGCGCAACGCCCATATTCACGAGACGGTTCAGGCTCTGTGGTGCATCGTTGGTGTGCAGCGTGGAAAGCACCATATGGCCGGTCTGCGCCGCCTTGATGGCAATCTCGGCGGTCTCAAGATCACGCACCTCACCGACCATGATGACATCCGGGTCCTGGCGCAAGAATGCCTTGAGCGCCTTCGCAAAGGTCAGGCCCGCCTTGGGATTGACATGCACCTGATTGATGCCCGGCAGATTAATCTCGACCGGGTCCTCGGCCGTGGATATATTCCGGTCCACGGTATTGAGAATATTAAGCGCGGTATATAGGGACACCGTCTTACCGCTACCCGTCGGGCCGGTGACCAGCACCATGCCGTAGGGCTGATGGATGGCATCCACAAATAATTTTTGCTGATCCTGTTCATAACCCAGGGCATCGATGCCGAGTTGTGCGTTGGTCGGGTCAAGGATACGCAGTACGAGCTTCTCGCCGAACAGCGTGGGGCAACTGCTCACGCGAAAGTCGATGCTGCGGTTTTTCGACAGCGTCATCTTCATGCGTCCGTCTTGGGGCACACGGCGCTCGGAGATATCGAGCCGTGACATGACCTTCAGTCGCGCGCAAATTCTGGAGGCCAGATTTACCGGTGGCGATGCCACCTCGCGCAATATGCCGTCCTGACGATAGCGTACGCGCAAGGTTTTTTCATAGGGCTCGATATGGATGTCGGAAACCCCTTGATTGATGGCATCGAGCAGCACCTTATTAACAAAGCGCACCACCGGTGTATCGTCGACTTCGGTCTCGGTCTCAGGGCCAAGATCGGCTTCGCCGCTGGTGATATTGAGATCATCCAGGCTGGCATCGGTGAGGGCGCTAAGCGAGGTATCCTGTTTGTCCAGGGCCTTGTCGATGGCCTTGGCGAGCTTGTCTTCCTCGACCAGCACTGCCTCCGTGCTGAGTCCTACATGAAACCTGATCTCATCCAGGGCGTGCAGATTGGTGGGGTCGGAGACAGCTAAAAACAGACAGCTACCGCGTTTGAATAAGGGCAAGGCATGATGCTGACGCACCAGCTTCGCCTCTACACGGGTGACGGCGGCCATCTCCATATCCATCACGTTGAGATCGAGCAACGGCACGCCAAATTCCTGGGACGCAGCGGTCGCTATCGCCTGACTGGACAGTATCTTGCTCTCGACCAAATAGGACACGAACGGGACTTTATTGCGCGCGGCCTGCTCCTGGGCCTGCTGCGCGAGCGGGCCGGCCAACAGGCCATCCTGCACCAGCCTGCGCGCCAAACCGCTGAGCTTGAAATTAACGTCCGATATAGCCATCGCGTCTTAACATCCCTCTTAGATGCCGTTATCCGACCATAGTAATTGAGTCTATCTTCAGAGCACAATAGGTTGAAGCGCGACCTTTTTCTGTTTTCTGCGCGGCAGCTAAAAAACCAACTGTGCCGACTGGACAGCGCACCGCGCCGCCGCTACTTGTCATCTCCACGATGCCCAAGTACCATGCGCCTTTGATTTAACGGTTTTGCCGAGCCCGTAGCAGGGGCCTCCGTTCACCATCGCCTATACATTCTGAGCGCGCATAACTCCCTTGGCAAAGACCTGCCGCTACGTTCAGATCATACAAGATAACGGCCACTAACTCGAGCTTGTGACGCGGGTAGGCCCAGCCGGAGAGATTTCATGTTTCATGGCAGTATGGTGGCGTTGGTCACCCCCATGTACGCCGATGGCGGCCTCGATGAGGCGAGCCTGCGCACCCTCATCGAATTTCACCTGGAAAACGGCACCGATGCCATCGTCGCCGTAGGTACCACCGGCGAATCGGCTACGCTCGATGAACGGGAGCACTGCGCGGTCATACGCCAGGTCGTTGACTTCGTGCGCGGCAGGATACCCGTCATTGCCGGCACCGGGGCCAACTCCACGAGCGAGGCCATCACCTTGACGCGCTACGCAATGCAGGCCGGGGCGGATGCCTGCCTGCTGGTAACACCTTACTACAACAAACCCACGCAGGAAGGGCTTTACCTGCATTACAAGGCCATCGCGGCGGCCGTGCCGATCCCGCAGATCCTCTACAACGTGCCGGCCCGCACCGCCTGCGATTTGCTGCCCGAGACGGTGCAACGCCTGGCGGACATCCCCAATATCATCGGCATCAAAGAGGCCACCGGCAATCTCGAGCGTGCGCGCGAGATTCTGCTGCGCTGCGGTGATACAATCGGAGTTTACGCGGGAGACGACAGCACCGCCCTGGAGGTCATGATGATGGGTGGCAGGGGGGTGATCTCCGTCACCGCCAATATCGCCCCCCAGCTGATGCACGATATGTGCGTAGCGGCCTTGCAAAACGAGCGGATAACGGCCCAGGCGCTCAATGATCGTTTGGTGCCACTGCACAGAGATTTATTTATCGAGTCCAATCCGATCCCGGTAAAATGGGCATTACATCAAATGGGACTGATCCCGCCGGGAATCCGCCTCCCGTTAACCCCGCTGTCCGAGGTCGGCCAGGTGTTGGTCAGGCAGGCTATGCAGCACGTCAATCTATAGGACTTATATGGTATCTATTCAGCAACTCGCCCGTACGGGCATGTTCCTATTAATGCTGGCGACCCTTGGCGCATGCAACACCTTGTCCGCCAAACTGGATGAGGTAACCTCCGGTGCCAATATCGACAGGGCGGAATACAAAAAGAGCTCCTCGCTACCGCCGCTGGAGGTGCCACCCGACCTTACCCGATCTACCATCGACGATGCGCTGGTCGTGCCAGACATCGACCCGGCGGGCAGCGCCACCTTCTCGACTTACAACGAAGAGCGCCGCGACCCACAAACCACCGCAAAGGAAGCGGTGCTGACCCAGCAACAGAATATCCGCGTCGAGCGCGAGGGCGATAAGCGTTGGCTCATCATTCAAGCCGAACCCGAACAGGTTTATCCCAAGGTACGTCAGTTCTGGCTCGATAACGGCATCCCGCTGAAACAGGAAGACCCGCGCATCGGCATCATGGAGACCGACTGGATCGAGAATCGTGCGGACATCCCCAAGGATGTGATTCGCTCATTTCTGAGCAAGGCATTGGACTCCCTGTACTCTGCCTCCACGCGCGACAAATACCGCGTGCGCCTGGAGCGCGGCAAGGAAGCGGGTACGACCGAGGTTTACCTTAGCCATCGCGGTGTGGAAGAGGTCGCAAAGGGAGACTCTACGATCTTTCAACCGCGCCCCTCCGATCCTGAGCTTGAGATCGAGATGCTGAATCGCCTGATCGTCTTCTTCGGTGTGGACGAGAAGAAGGCAGAGACATTGCTGGCCAAAGAGAAGGGCGGCGGACCCCGTGCGCAGTTGACGCGCGATGCCGACGGCAATGCCGCTCTTAGCCTGGATGAAGATTTCTCGCGTGCCTGGCGGCGCACCGGCCTGGCCCTTGATCGGGTTGGGTTTACCGTCGAAGATCGTGATCGCTCGCGCGGGGTTTACTTTGTGCGTTATGTCGATCCGCTCAAGGATGATGATAAAAAGGGGTTTTTATCCAAACTTAAGTTCTGGAAGGGCAGCCCTAAACCCAGCAGCGATGACTACCTGGTCAGCGTCATCGGCGCGGATAATGCCGCCACGCGCATTGTCATCCTGAACAAAGAGGGTGCCCGTGAAAAATCCGATACCTCTAACCGCATCCTGGCCCTGCTCGAAGAACAGCTACGCTAAGGCATAGGCCGAGTGCGTCGACGTTGGAACGACCCGCTTAAACCATTATGGACTGCAATTGCATTTATCATAAGGCCCGGTGCGCTTCGCCTCATTAGGTAGCGGCAGCCGTGGTAACGCCACGCTCGTCGAACAAGGTGAGACCTGTGTCCTGGTGGACTGCGGCTTCACCTTGATCGAGTTGGAACGGCGCCTGGCGCGTTTCCAGAAAAGCGCGGCCGATTTAACGGCTATCCTGGTTACCCACGAGCATGCCGACCACGTCAGCGGCGTGGGTATGTTGGCGCGCAAATATGCGCTACCGGTTTGGATGACACCGGGCACCTGGTCTACACCGCGCTTCGGTGCCTTGCCCAAGCTGCAATTTTTCAGCAGTCATACGCCCTTTACCCTGGACGAACTCGAAATCCATCCCTTTCCCGTGCCGCATGACGCGCGCGAACCCAGCCAATTCGTATTCAGTAATGGTGTCCAACGGCTGGGCCTATTGACCGATACGGGCTGCTGCACACCGTATATCGAGCAAATGCTGAGTGCATGTGATGCCCTGTTGATCGAATGTAATCACGACAGTGCCATGCTTGCGGATAGCAGTTATAGCCCGGCACTGAAACAGCGCGTGGGCGGCTCCCTGGGACATTTAAGCAATGCGCAGGCGGCCCAATTATTGACCCGCCTGGATCGCTCGCGTCTACAGCATCTGATCGCGATGCACCTGAGTGAAAAAAATAATGCGCCGACGCTGGCGCGGCAAGCCCTGTGTACCGCGCTCGACTGCGACCCGGACTGGATAGGTGTCGCCGATCAACAGCACGGCTTGGCCTGGCGTGCGCTGCTCTAATTCCGGGCACGCAACTACGGTGCTCATGTTCGCCTGCCGTGGCGCGATTCGCCGCATCATTAAAACCTTGCTAAAATACACCCACTAGCCCGCCGCAACTCCACAAAGAGATATTATGTTTCCATTGCCTGGCGCGCAGGCCCTCTCTCCTTTTCGCCTCGCTAAACTCACGGCGGCACTGCGCACGGCATTGCCGATGCTGGCCGCGATGCGCGCGGAATTTATCCATTTCATCGCCGCCGACCCGGAACTAACGGCGCACGAGCATGACCTGCTAGAGAAGTTACTGGGTAGCAGCGCCGGACTGGAAGACCCTACCTCAACGACCGGACAACTGCTCCTGACCGTGCCGCGCCCCGGTACGATCTCGCCCTGGTCGAGCAAGGCCACCGAGATTGCACGCATCTGCGGCCTCATCACACTGCGGCGCATCGAACGCGGCGTTGTTTACCATCTTACGAAACACGACGGCAGCCCGCTGGCCGAGGCGGAAATCGCGCGTGTCGCGCCGCTGCTGCACGACCGCATGACGCAGGCCTTGTTTACCCGGCTAAGCGAGGCCGAACAGCTTTTTGCGCACACCGTGCCCGCGCCGCTCACGAGCATTGCTGTGCTGGACGAAGGTAAGCCAGCCTTGGCCAGGGCAAATACCGCGCTGGGTCTCGCGCTTTCCCCGGACGAAATCGACTACCTGCACGAAAATTTCGTGGCCCTGGAGCGTAATCCCACTGACGTGGAATTGATGATGTTCGCGCAGGCCAATTCCGAACACTGCCGCCATAAAATCTTTAACGCCGACTGGATTATCGATGGCAAGAAACAGTCGTCTTCCTTATTTTCCATGATCCGCAACACACATCGGCAACACCCGCAGGGCACGCTCTCCGCCTATAAAGACAATGCTGCGGTGATGCAAGGGTCGGCAGCGGCGCGTTTTTTCCCCTTGAGCGATAGTGCGCAATACGCCTATACCTTGGAAGATGCGCACATCTTGATGAAGGTCGAGACCCATAATCACCCCACCGCCATCTCGCCCTTTCACGGTGCCGCCACCGGCTCCGGCGGCGAGATCCGCGATGAAGGCGCGACCGGCCGTGGCGCAAAACCCAAGGCAGGACTGAGCGGATTTTCGGTGTCACATCTGCGTATCCCCGGCGCACTGCAACCCTGGGAACACGACGATTACGGCACACCGGCGCACATCGCGACACCGCTGGCGATCATGCTGGAAGGTCCCATTGGAGCGGCGGCATTTAGCAACGAGTTTGGTCGCCCCACCATCTGCGGTTATTTCCGCACCTTCGAGGCCAAACTCGTCACCCCGGATGGCCTTGAGCGGCGCGGCTACCACAAACCCATTATGCTCGCCGGTGGCATTGGCAATATCCGCCCGGCGCATGTACAAAAAGGCACTATCCCGGCGGGCGCACGGCTGATCGTGATCGGCGGACCGGCCATGTTGATCGGCCTGGGCGGCGGCGCGGCCTCCTCGATGAGCAGCGGCACAAGCCAACAGAGCCTGGACTTTGCCTCGGTGCAGCGCGACAACCCGGAGATGCAGCGCCGCTGTCAAGAGGTCATCGACCGCTGCTGGCAGATGGGCGACGACAATCCCATACTCTCGATTCACGATGTCGGCGCGGGCGGCCTGTCCAATGCCTTGCCCGAGCTGGTCAATGACAGTGCGCGTGGCGCACGGCTTGAATTACGCGCCATCCATAATGACGACCCCGGTATGTCACCCCTGCAACTCTGGTGTAACGAGGCACAGGAGCGCTATGTGCTGGCGGTATCG
>JAYSPZ010000162.1:0-4188 GCA_043721815.1 Gammaproteobacteria bacterium
TGCTGCTGCTGGGTAGTTTACTGTTGATTAGGCGGCATCGACGCAGCCATAGCCAAGTGATTGGGACGGCTCCGCCGTTGGTCAGTACCGCGTCGCGTAAGAAGGCCGCGCTTGCGATGGACGCGCTGCTGTCCGCCCCCAACGAATCTACGCAAGAGCAGTTCGATAACTTGAACACAATTATTGTCGACGAGCTGCCTCCACAGACCGAGGATAGATTCGAGCAAGACTTGGATAATCCTGACCCACCCTTATTTGCCACCGATGATCCAAGCCAGGAGACTCACGCACACTATATCGACGAGCCGGCCGAGTTACCGGTATTCAAGATGACTGGCGACGCGCCTCCCGCCTCAGACTTTGCCGCACAGGACGTTCCCGAAGAACCTGTGGAGGATATCAGCTCATGGCAGCGCGAGTCCGCACCGGAGGTCGATAGTGCGCTCAAATGGGAATCCGGTTTTACCCAGGCTGAGACGAGCTTCGATACTGATAAAATCGATCAAAAGCCCAAGGCAGACTTTGAGGATTTGGAATTTACCCCAAGCTCCTACAGTCTGGAGGCCGAAGCGAACGAGAAATTCGATCCAGCAGAATGGCAACCCACCCTGAAGGATGCAACACCCGCGCAGCCTGCCCCGGTGCCCGCTGAAAAGTCTTATGAGTTTGACTATAAGTTCGACTTAGACCTTGAAAAGGAGGCTGATCTTTTGGCCAAGGCTAATGCAAAATTGTTATCTGATAATGACGACCGCATCACCGACGGCTTGGATTTCGGCGGCAATCTACCCGTAAATGGCGACGAGGTTGCTACCAAGCTGGAGCTGGCGCGCGCCTATATTGAAATGGGTGATCCCGAAGGTGCGCAAAGTATCCTTGACGAGGTTATAAAGGAAGGCGATGCGGGCCAAAGGCAGCAGGCCCAAGAGTTGATGCAGCGAGTAGGTTAATGCCTTGTCGTCCAAGCAGGATATTCATCCGGTAATACGGATCAGCGGCTTTTTAATCCTGGCGGCTTGTCTGTCGCTGGGTGGCCTCAGTGAACTGCTGGTTGCCGGTGTCATTGTAGCTATTATAACTACCCTCGCGCGCCCCCGCATTTTCCCTATGGTTGTACCCATGCTCCGTCGCATGCGCTGGCTCTTTTTGTCATTACTGGTTATTTACCTCTGGTTTACGCCAGGCCCGCCTCTGCTGTTCCCCTACGGCCCCAGCTTGGAAGGCATCCAGGCCGGTCTATTGCGGGTCAGCTCGCTGGCTGTGCTGGTCATGGCGGTGGGCCTGTTGCTATGCACCACCTCGCGTGCACAACTGATAGCCGCTGTCCAATGGCTGGCGTGGCCCTTGCGCTGGATGGGCGTTGAGGCCGACCGGCTCGCAGTGCGCACGGTGCTTACCCTGGAGGCCGTGGCAGACACTCAGCATATGCTCAGGCAGCGTACGCCTGCGTGCGCAAACCTTCTTCAACCCATCGCTGCTATCGGCGCGGTTGCAGCGGATTTATTTCACGGGGTATTGACGCGCGCCGAACACGCCCCTTGCCCCCTGATCGAGGTACCGGATTATGGCCACCCTCCTGTGTATCAATGGCTTTACCCCTTACTGCTCGCAGGCATCTTTTGGCTTGCCGGTCAGGCGGGGCTAAATTCGCTATTCCCAAATTAATCACGCGTGAACCCTTGTACCCGGGTTGATCGCCGCAGCAAGATAGTCTCTCGCTAATCGATGGCATAGTAAGCACTTACCCATGAGAATCGCCTTAGGCATTGAATACGACGGTGCCGCTTTTTGCGGCTGGCAGATCCAGGATGGCGTGCGTACGGTGCAGGATTGTGTGGAACAGGCGTTAGCAAAGGTGGCCGATGCTCCTATCCGCGTTATTACCGCCGGACGCACTGACAGCGGCGTGCATGCCTCCGGTCAGGTCATACACTTCGATAGCGAGGCGGCGCGCAGCACGCGCTCGTGGGTGTTCGGGGCCAATGCAAATCTGCCCAAGGACATCAGCGTCACTTGGGCGCAGGGAGTCGACGCAGATTTTCATGCACGCTTTTCCGCCAGCGCGCGCCACTACCGTTATGTGATCTTTAATCGCGCCGTGCGACCGGCCTTACTGCACACCCGCGTGTGTTGGGATTATCGCCCGCTCGATGCCGGGCGCATGGCGGCGGCGGCACTGCATTTGGTTGGCACGCACGATTTCTCCTCTTACCGGGCCGTCTCCTGCCAGGCCAGGAATCCGGTGCGTGAGCTGCGTCGCCTGGAGGTCGCGCGCAAGGGGGAACTGATCGTCATCGAGATTACGGCAAACGCCTTTCTGCAACATATGGTGCGCAATATTGCCGGTGTGCTCATGACGATAGGGGCGGGCGAGCGCGACACGGATTGGTCGCTGGAGGTATTGCATGCGCGGGATCGAACCTTGGGGGGTGTGACTGCGGCCCCGTCGGGCTTGACCCTGGTGGCGGTCGATTATCCGGAACACTTCGCCATCCCGCGCCTTCTCCCTACCTCCCTGCTCTGTTAATCTACGCAATTAGTCAGAGTTCCATCGTATGCGCACACGGGTTAAAATCTGCGGCATTACGCGTGCCCAGGATGCCGCCGATGTTGCCGCTTTGGGTGGTGATGCCATCGGTCTGGTGTTCTTTCCGGAAAGTCCGCGCGCGGTCACTGCCGCGCAGGCAGCGGAGATAGTCACGGGCGTGCCGGTCTTTGTTACGGTGGTCGGCCTGTTCGTCAACGCGGCCCCGGCGAAAATCCACGCAGTATTGAAAAAAGTGCGCATCGATGTGCTGCAGTTCCACGGCGACGAGTCGCCGGAAGAATGCAGAGCTTACGGTCGACCCTATATCAAGGCCATAGCGATGCGTAAAAATAGGGATGTGCATGCCTACGCGCGCGGCTATGCTGATGCCGTCGGCCTGTTGCTCGACAGTTACAGCGAGGGCAGTCCGGGCGGTGGTACGGGCCGCGTCTTTGATTGGTCGCAGGTGCCGGCAAATCTCGGCAGACCACTCATCCTGGCCGGAGGATTGACACCGGAAAATATTGCAGAGGCGATTCGTCAAACCCGGCCTTATGCCGTGGATGTCAGCGGCGGCGTGGAATCCACGAAAGGCATCAAAAATGCCGCAAAGATTGCCGCATTTATAAGAGGTGTGAACAGTGTTGAATCCTAGTGCCCTATCCGGTAGCAGCGAGCTGACCAGCTTGCCCGATGCGAACGGCCATTTCGGTCGCTATGGCGGCCGCTTCGTCGCGGAGACCCTGATGGGTCCGCTCGAAGAGCTGCGCCTGGCCTACGAAAAATATCGCCAGGACCCGGACTTTCTCGCGGAACTGGATAAAGACCTGAGTCATTATGTGGGACGCCCTTCGCCGCTTTATCTTGCCAGGCGTTGGAGCAAGCAACTGGGCGGCGCACAGATTTATCTCAAGCGCGAAGACCTCAACCATACCGGGGCGCACAAGGTTAATAACACGGTCGGCCAGGCCCTGCTTGCCGAACGCATGGGAAAGACGCGTATCATTGCCGAGACCGGCGCGGGCCAGCACGGTGTCGCCACCGCCACAGTGGCCGCGCGCCTGGGTTTGGAGTGCGTGGTATACATGGGTTCGGAGGACATCCAGCGCCAGGCGCTAAATGTTTACCGCATGAAACTACTCGGTGCCACGGTCGTGCCGGTCGAGTCCGGCTCCAAGACCCTCAAGGATGCGTTGAACGAGGCCATGCGCGACTGGGTCACGCACGTCGACGATACCTTTTATATCATCGGCACGGTCGCCGGCCCACACCCTTATCCCATGATGGTGCGCGATTTTCAGGCCATCATCGGACGCGAGGCACGCGCGCAGATTTTGCAGCAGGCGGGGCGCCTGCCCGATGTGTTGATCGCCTGCGTGGGCGGAGGCTCTAATGCGATCGGCCTGTTTCACCCCTTTCTTGCCGATGCGGGTGTCGCCCTGGTGGGCGTGGAGGCGGCGGGCGACGGTATGCACACCGCGCGCCACGCGGCGACGCTGTGCAAGGGCCGTCCGGGCGTGCTGCACGGTAATCGCACCTATCTTATCGAAGATGATGACGGGCAGATCATCGAAACCCATTCTATTTCGGCCGGACTCGATTATCCCGGTGTCGGCCCCGAGCACGCCTGGCTTAAAGACACCGGCCGTGCGCACTATGTC
>JAYSPZ010000163.1:0-3907 GCA_043721815.1 Gammaproteobacteria bacterium
CAAGTGCAAGCGCGCCACTTTTTCATCCAGGGCCTTGGGTAAAGTGTAGACCTTATTTTCGTATTGGGCATGGCTCTGCCAGAGCTCGATCTGCGCCATCACCTGATTGGTAAACGAGGCAGACATCACAAAGCTGGGGTGTCCGGTGCCGCAGCCGAGATTGACCAAGCGGCCTTCCGCCAACAAGATAATCTTTTTGCCATCGGGGAAGATGATGTGATCGACCTGTGGCTTGATGTTCTCCCAGGTGTACTGGCGCAGGCTGGTGATGTCGATTTCCGAATCGAAGTGGCCAATGTTGCACACGATGGCTTCATTTTTCATGCGCTTCATATGTTCGTGGGTCACCACGTTGACATTGCCGGTGGCGGTTACGAAGATATCGCCCTGATCGGCCACGTCATCCATGCGCACGACGCGATAACCTTCCATCGCGGCCTGTAAGGCGCAGATTGGGTCAATCTCGGTGACCCATACCGTAGCGCCCATGCCGCGAAAGGCCTGCGCACAGCCCTTGCCGACATCGCCGTAGCCCAGCACGATAGCAACCTTGCCGGCGATCATTACATCGGTCGCGCGCTTGATGCCATCGAGCAGCGATTCGCGGCAGCCGTATAAATTATCAAATTTGGATTTGGTGACGGAATCATTCACATTGATGGCGGGCACCTTGAGCGCACCGCTCTTCATCATCTCGTAAAGCCGGTGTACGCCGGTCGTCGTTTCTTCGGAGATGCCTTTGATATCCTTGAGCAGTTCGGGGTATTTTTCATGCAGCACCTTGGTGAGGTCGCCGCCGTCGTCCAACACCATATTGGGCCGCCAGCCATTGGGGCCGAAGATGGTTTGATCTATGCACCACCAGAATTCCTCTTCACTTTCGCCCTTCCAGGCAAAGGTGGGTATGCCTGCGGTGGCCATCGCCGCAGCGGCGTGGTCTTGCGTGGAAAAGATATTGCAGGACGACCAGCGGATTTGCGCACCCAGATGGATTAAGGTCTCCATGAGCACGGCTGTTTGAATGGTCATGTGCAAACAGCCGACGATACGCGCGTCTGCTAGGGGTTTCTTCCCATGGTATTCCTCACGCAGCGCCATGAGGCCGGGCATTTCCGTCTCGGCAATGGCGACTTCCTTGCGTCCCCATGCGGCGAGGCTGATGTCGGCGACTTTATAATCCGGCACTAAATTTTGTACGACTTGTGTGCTCATGTCCTATTCCTTCTACGTTGGATTTTTATGCTGTTTTGGCATTCACCAATGTTGCCTTGATGCCCGCCGCATCGCGTAGCATCTCAGCCTTGTCGGTGTGCTCCCAGGTGAAGGCTTCCTCGTCACGGCCAAAGTGGCCGTAGGCGGCGGTGGCACCATAGATGGGTCGCAGCAGGTTGAGCATCTTGATGAGGCCGTGCGGGCGCAGGTCGAAGTGCGCGCGGATCAGCTCGATAATGCGGACTTCATCAATCTTGCCGGTGCCGAAGGTGTCGACGCTGATCGAGGTGGGTTCGGCCACCCCGATGGCGTAGGAGATTTGAATCTCGCAACGATCCGCCAGGCCTGCGGCGACGATATTCTTGGCGACATAACGCCCGGCATAGGCGGCGGAGCGATCCACCTTGGAGGGGTCCTTGCCGGAGAAGGCACCGCCGCCGTGACGCGCCATACCGCCGTAGGTATCGACGATGATCTTGCGCCCGGTTAGACCACAATCGCCGACCGGCCCGCCGATCACGAAGCGTCCGGTCGGGTTGATGAAGAAGCGCGTGTCCTTGTTGAGCCACTCCGCAGGCAGCACGGGCAGGATGATCTCATCCATCACCGCCTCTTTCAACGCCTCATAGCCGATGTCCGGGCTGTGTTGGGTGGACAGCACCACGGCATCAATGCCAACGGGTTTATGATTTTTATAGCGGAACGTAACCTGGCTTTTGGCATCCGGGCGCAGCCACGGCAGTGTGCCGTTTTTACGCACCTCGGCCTGGCGCTTAACTAAACGATGGGCATAGGTGATAGGGGCCGGCATCAACACATCGGTCTCGTTGCTGGCATAGCCGAACATCAGACCTTGGTCACCCGCGCCCTGCTCATGGTTGTTTGTCTCATCCACGCCCATGGCGATGTCCGCCGATTGCTTGTCGATGGAGGTAAGCACCGCACAGGATTCCCAATCAAAGCCCATATCAGAACTGTTGTAGCCGATCTCCTTGACGGTTTTACGCACCACGGCCTGCATATCCACCCATGCCGAGGTGGTAATCTCGCCTGCGATCACCACCATACCGGTCGTGACCAAGGTCTCGCAGGCGACGCGTGCGGCCACGTCCTGCTCGAGTATGGCATCGAGTATGGCATCGGAAATCTGATCGGCGACCTTGTCCGGGTGCCCTTCGGAGACGGATTCGGAGGTAAATAAGTGCGTGTCGGCCATGCTATCCTCATGCTAAGGCGTTAAACTGCCGGTAATTGTTAAACCAAACATTTTACCCGTTTAGCAGTTTTTTTACAGGGAAATCACCCTAAAACAATATTTAACGGGGCGCACGGATCGCGCTCGTGCAGCGAAGCTTGAACTCAATACGACAGACGACGACGGAGGAATCTGCAATGGTAAGTCTCGAAACCCCAGTCTGCGACTTTGGCGTACCGGCTGTGGATTTTTCCCTGCCGGGCACCGATGGCAAGAGCTGGTCACTCGATAATTGCAAAGGCAAAAACGGCCTGCTGGTGATGTTTATCTGTAACCACTGCCCTTATGTTAAGGCCGTGCGCGAACGCATAGTGCGCGATACCCAAGAACTGCTCGGCTACGGAATAAAGAGTGTGGCCATTATGTCCAACGACCCGCTCGAATACCCGGAAGACGGCTTTGAGAATATGCGCAAAGTGGCCCGGGAGTTTGGTTTTTCATTTCCCTATGTTATTGACAAAACTCAAGGTGTTGCCAAGGCGTACGGGGCCGTGTGCACGCCGGATTTCTTCGGCTATAACGCCGATTTGCAACTGCAATACCGTGGACGCCTGGATGCCAGCCGCAAGGAAACCGCCCCGCCGGAGGTGCGCCGCGATCTATTCGAGGCGATGAAGATGATCGCGCAGACTGGATCGGGGCCGCGTGAACAGATACCCAGCATGGGTTGCTCGATCAAATGGAGTCATTGAGTGGCTCGACCAGGCTACGCGCAGATTCAGGCAGGCCTGTAAATCATCGGTTATACAGGCGTACACATCATTTTTGCCCCCGGACAGGTCGATCCGCCGCCTAAAGTCTTGCCGAAACACGGCGGGTAAGAGAGAATACAAAACATTGGCAGATTAAAAATAAATTTTTATAATCGCAGATCGCAAAGCACTTGAAGCACCCTGATAGCTCTCATCCGCCGCCAAACGCTTAGCAATGGGGGTGGCGATAGAGTTTTTTTGTTGTTTGGGCTGTGCAGCCTGGCAAGGAGTGAGCGCGGGTGGATAAGACCCAGCGCCACTGTGGCTTATGCAGGTAAGGCTGGGTGGCGAGCAAGGGTGGTTGGTTTAGCCCCTTGATGTTTTTTAAACTTAGGGATCTCTGATTTATTCAGAGATCCCTGTGGCACCGGGATGTGCCGCCATTTTTAAACACGTAAGTGTTTGAAAAATGAAGAAACGTAAAAATCGCATTTTTACCTTTTCGGCTCTGAAAATTCCATGGATGGAATTTTCAGAGCTTCCTTAGAGATGAGCGGGGTGTGGTAATGGCTGTGGCGAACAGAGGGGCGGTGAGATGAATAGACCTATTGTGCTGGGTATCGTGGGCGATTCCGCTGCGGGTAAGACCACTATTACGAAAGGGATCGCCCAGGTACTGGGTGAAGACCGCGTAACGACGGTATGTACCGATGATTACCACAAATACAATCGCGTGGATCGTGCCCGC